>NZ_JBALEQ010000026.1:0-16892 GCF_036917775.1 Nostoc sp. | reverse complement strand
GCAAACTTCGTTTCCGAACTATTCCTCAAGCACAACGCGCCCTCTCCAATCAACTGCACAAAGTTTTTTCTTTCTTTGTATGAAACCACCCTGCTTAATAAGGGGGGCTAGGGGGGATAAAATTCTATGCAGCTTCATAAAAAATTGGTATAACAAGTATTACAAATGACAAATGAGTTAATTCGCCGCTGTTTGAACTTCTTGATAAACTATTTCTTGAAATTGAATCATATCTTTTTGCGGATCGGCGTGGCTAACTTTCACCACTATCTGTTCGCCCAAGTTCACAGAACGTTTGAAAACCATTGGTAACTGCAAACCTAAATCTTCGATCAAAATTAGGGCCAAGTTGCTGTCTTCTCGCAGCCACATCAATACAGTTACATCCCAAGTTTCCTCTGGATGACGGCGTAAATACTCTAGAGCATAATATCTATTGGTTTGCCGTTCTACCATCGTCACCTCTTGGGTAATGCTGGTGACATTCATCATCACTTCTTTAAGTTGATCTGCGGAAAATGGCAGAACTTCACCGCGCAAATGGGCTTTCAGTTGAAAGTGGGTAAGCAAATCACTGTAGCGGCGGATGGGAGAGGTTGCTTGGGTGTAGGTATCCAAACCCAAACCAGCATGGCGCAGAGGCGTAATGCTCATTTCACTCTTGGGCATACAACGACGCATGGCGCAAGCGCGAACGAATCCGGCTGGAAGTAGCAGTAATTCTTCTTCTGGGGGTAATTCCGGTTGGGGCTGACCGCGAAAGGGTAAAGGTATGTTATGAGCTTTACCATAACGAGCCGCAACTTCACCGGCAACAATCATCATTTCTGCGACTACTTGCCGTGATGGGGAATCGTCCAAAATATCAATGTTGATCTCGTCACCTTTGACTTTGATCATCGCTTCAGGCATTGTGATGCTAATTGCCCCTTGAGCGTAACGCCAAGCTTTGCGCTTCTGTGCCCAACTTGCGATCGCAGCAATTTCTGGTTCTGCCTGTACCCGTAATTGCAGCATTTCATCTACATCTTCGTAGGTGAGACGATAAGTCGGCTTAATGGAACTGGTATGAATGCTGTAATCTTCTACTCCCCCAGTTGTACCTAAAACAATTCCGAAACTAAGGGCGCAACAAACCCGTCCCTGGATCAGACTCATTGGCCCAGTTGCCAATACCTCTGGGAACATCGGAATCATCCCCGTAGGTAAGTAGACTGTACTACCCCGCTTTCTGGCTTCCAAATCTAATTCATCTTCCGGCACTAACCATCTGGTGGGATCGGCGATATGCACCCACAGGCGCTCCCGTCCATCGGGTAGAATTTCCCAACTTAGACCATCGTCGATCTCTGTGGTAGTTTCATCATCAATGGTGTAAACCTTTAGGTGAGTCAGATCAAGGCGGTTTGTATCTGAGTCAATCGGCGGGAAATCCAAACGCTGTTGCGCCACTTCTAACACCTTATTAGGAAATTGAATCGGAATTGAAGAACGACGCAGGAACAAGTTTTCATAAGGACTCCAGCAACCCAAATCTACTAATAGTTGAAAGGCCCCTTGGGGCGTTGTGGGCCGTCCCAGCATGGTCATAGTTTCTAATACTGGAGCGCTTGGCGGATAAGCGCGAGCTAAGGAATCATAATTAACTCCTGTCCGCACTGTGTCAGCAAGCAACGCTGCGTATTTTTCTAGTCCTTCTAGACGCTGGCGATCGTGGCGCTGCCATTCTACTGCTTCGCCTTTGAGCGCCTGCTCAACACGAGTTAAAAATTCCTGCTGTCCTTTAGCTTTTAATGCCTCTACTTCCATCTGGTGCTTACGTTCTGCCACTTGAGCAGCAGTTCGGGCTTCATAAGCGTCTCCTTTTTGCTTGAAATAAAGTTTGTCGTCTGACAACAAGCAATGGGCGGCGTAACAATGAGGCGCGGCTGATTCCGAAAACAGCAGATTTGCCATAAGCGCTGGGGTGATTGTTTCCCCATCTTCAACCAATATTTCCCAAGCTACTTCTAAGCTAGATGGGTCTAAATAAGGGCTGACTTGCTCCAAAAAGCTGGCAATCTCAGAGGGTTTGTAGGTCTGTCCGGTAACTGTATAAGTTATTTGTCTAGGCGCGAGGCTGTGGGATTGACCACGATCGTCTACCACAAACCAGCGGGTTTTCCCATCTGGACGTTCTACGATCCCCAGACGGCGATCGCCTTGAACCCTAAATTCAACTAGCGTCCCCTTCTCCACAACTCTCGCACTTTAATTTTGGTGAACAGTTTAATATAGTTTCAAGTTAGGAGTTAGGAGTTAGGAGTTTTGATTCTTAACTCCTGTACAGACGCGTAGACGCTCAAAGAGCGGCTTCTCGTAAGAGTATAATCGCGTCTCTCCTGATACAGACGCGATTAATTCGCGTCTCTCCTCTTTTTAGCCTTCTGCATTGATAAATGGCAATAAGGCCACAATCCGCGAACGTTTAATTGCTAATGTCAACTCTCGCTGTTGCTGAGACGTAAGCCCAGTAATCCGCCGTGGCAATATCTTACCCCGCTCGGTGACAAACTTACGCAATAAATCAACATCTTTATAATCGATTGGTTCTCCTGGCTTGATCGGAGAAAGGCGACGACGGAAATAACTCATCTCTACTTAATTTCCTTGTGAACGGTATGTTTATTGCAGTGGGTGCAGAACTTTTTCAGTTCTAGCCTGTTAGTGGTGTTGCGGCGATTCTTGGTACTGGTATAACGTGAAACACCAGCAGAACGCTTATCTGAATTTGTCCGGCACTCAGTACACTCTAGTGTGATAATAATGCGGGCACCTTTACTCTTAGCCATAATCTTACAAACAGTGAAGCCTGAAGAGAATTAACACAAATGACTATCTTCTCACATTCCGCCGCATATTTTCAACTAATCTTTTAACTTTTATATCAAGCGAGTAGCCACGACGCGACGAAACGATGAAAGTTCCACAATAGCGATCATGTAAAGCCTGCCGCATCTGGGTATCAGAGAAGGCAGTCGCACAATCAATTGCTAGGGGAAGTACTAGCAGTATAGCAGTGGGATTGGCTCTAATATTGCTCAGGGCAATTGACACTAATAAAGCACCCAAGCCGATGATCGATTCTCGCTTTACCAGCGAGAGCAAATCTGGAATTCTGCCCACGACTTCCCCATCTTCAACTTCTAACACCTTTAAATCGAACGCCCAACGCCCTAAACTTTGCCCTTGATTGTTGTATACCACTAGCACCCGCAAAATCAGCCAAAATATTACAAAAACTAGGATTTGCAAAAATTGGATACCGATATCGCCTCCTCCAAGTAGAGAACTGACTAACCAGACACCAAGGAAATCAAGCCCTAATGCCATACCTCGCCGCCCTATTTCAGCCTTGGGATAATGTTTTTGGGGAAGTCGTTCAAGAGTCATACAAAATAGGTATTTTTATTTAGGGGTTGGAGAATAATGATTGCTGCTGCTTTTTATATTAAGGTGATGACTTGGGTTTGGCCTTTAAACCCTTACACAGAAAATTTCCATAATTAGGGCATTCATGTTGCCCATTCCACAAGAGTCTGTTTTTGGAAAATATTGTATTGTTTTGTTGTAAAACCTATTTGGAAGTTGTATCTATGACAAATCTGTTTGCTAAAAAAGCTATTAGGATGGTGGCGACTACTGCTTTAGTATTAGCGATCGCCATAAGCACTCACGACCTAGCTGATGCTGCTGAGTTTAACTTTAACTGGAAGGGAGACACTGGTTATTCAGCTAAAGGTTCATTTAACTACGATACAACAACTGCTCCCAGCGTCATTTCGGAAACAGGTTTGGGAGCTACGAAGAATTTGCAGTCTCTCTCAATTTCCTTCTTTGATCCATTTAGTACTTTGATAAATAGTTTCACTCCAGTGCTGAGTGGAGTATCTAACTACGGCTTTTTGAGATTCAATTTTGATAGCACTACTCAGCAAATCTTTGGCCCCTTTGATGTTGGCAAGGATGATGAGCTTCCTGGCGACACATGGCTTAATAATAATCTCGCACTCATAGATGAAGGTTTTAGTGATGAGGTTCTAGCGAAAGAATTTGGTTTTAACAATAGAGATGCAGCAGGCACAAAGCAAATACTAGATTTAAGCAACAATTCAGTTCAGGTATCTAAAGTCCCCGAAGGAAGCATAATTATTGGTTTGCTAGCAGTGTGTAGTTTGGGATTGACTGCTCATAGAAATCTGTACAAAGTTAATTAAGAGTAGACTCAGTGTTACTTTACAACGAAAAAGTCGGAGGCGATCGCTATGGTATCAGTCAGCGATGCACAAGCAATTATTTTAAATTTAGTACAACCGTTGGATTGTCAACGGGATACAGAAGTTGTAGATTTATTGGCAGCCGACAGCCGGATTTTGGCAATGCCTGTCACCAGTCCGTTAGATTTTCCCCATTGGGATAATTCGGCAATGGATGGTTACGCAGTTCGCTACGAAGATGTGCAGCACTCTAGCGCCGAACAACCAGCCGTTTTAGAAATTGTTGAAGATATTCCGGCTGGGTATCAGTCTAAATCTACGATTCAATCAGGGGAAGCCGCGCGGATTTTCACAGGTGCGGTGATTCCAACTGGTGCGGATACTATAGTTATCCAAGAGAGGACACGCCGCGAGGAAAATCGCGTATTTATCCTAACTACACCAAAACCGCAAGAATTTGTCAGACACAAAGCATCTTTTTACCAAGCTGGAACACAACTGTTACCAGCCGGAATTAAGCTAAATGCCTCAGAAATTGCTGTATTGGCGGCAGCACAGTGTCCAAAATTAAGTGTTTACCGCCGTCCGCGTGTGGCAATTTTTTCGACCGGTGATGAGTTGGTGACTGTTGATCAACCGTTGCAATCAGGGCAAATTGTGGATTCTAATCAGTATGCGATCGCAGCTTTGGTAAAGGAGAGTGGCGCAGAACCAATACTGTTAGGCATTGTGAAAGATGATCCAGTTACTCTGGAGAGAGTTATTGCCCATGCCGTTGCGATCGCTGATATAGTTCTCTCTTCTGGTGGTGTCTCAGTGGGAGATTATGACTATGTTGACAAAATTATAGAGTCATTAAAAGCCAAAATCCACATTCGATCTGTGGAAATGAGACCAGGGAAACCCCTTACTGTCGCCACTTTTCCCAATACAGACGCGATTAATCGCGTCTCTACAAACTCCCGTTCGGCTACGCTCACGGCAAGCCCACTTTATTTTGGTTTACCAGGAAACCCTGCGGCTGTATTGGTGACATTTTGGCGGTTTGTGCTACCAGCAATCAAGAAACTTTCGGGAATTACTGAAGGTTGGGAACCAGTATTTTTGAAAGTGCGATCGCATGATGAGTTGCGATCAGATGGCAAGCGGGAAACTTACCTTTGGGGTAAATTGCATTTAATTGATGGTGTTTATGAATTTCATAAAGCTGGTGGTAGTCACAGTTCTGGAAATTTAATTAATTTGGCTCAAACTAATGCTTTAGCTGTTCTCCCGGTGGGTAAAACATTAATTTCTCCACAAGAAGAAGTGCAAGTTTTGCAGCTTAGTAATAGTTAATGGGAAGTAGGGATACAGGGAGCAAGGGAGAAGAGTTTTCCCCCTGCTCCCTGCCCCTCTGCCTCTTTTGAATTCCCAATCTTAAAATAACTGCTCAAAAGCTTCAATCAGACTATTAACTTCCTCAAGGGTGTTGTAATGTACCATACTCACCCGGACTATTCCACCTTGTGAGGCTAACCCCAAGTATTCAATAAGCCGTTTAGCGTAAAAGTCTCCGTAGCGAATCCCAATGTAATGTTGGTCAATTTTTGCCGGAATGGTTGAGCTATTCATTCCATCTACTACAAAAGATATAGTCGGTACACGGAATTCTCGGTCAGCCTTGGATTGACCAATTACTCGGACATTAGGCTTACTGTTGAGGTAGCTTAAGAGGCGATCGCTAAGTTCTTCTTCATGTATGCTAATTAAATTAAATGCTTGTATCATCTGACTTCTCAAGTCAGGTGCAGTTTTATCGCCGTAGTGCAGTTGTGCTAATTCACATAAATAATCACATAAGCCTAACATTCCATAGCTTAATTCAAAATTGACATTCCCTAACTGAAATTTGTAAGGTATATCTGTCTGTTGAATAAAATAATGATTAAGTCCGGGCAATCTTAATAAATGTTCTTCTTTTCCGTAAAGTAAGGCATGGTGAGGCCCGTAGACTTTATAACAACTCAAAGCATAAAAATCAACATCCAAATCTTGCACATCAACTAATCTATGAGGTGCATAAGCTACACCATCTACACAAATCATCGCGTTGCGATCGTGTACAAATGTAGCAATTTCTTTGATCGGGTTAATAGTTCCCAAAACATTAGAAGCATGAGTCAAAGTTACTAATTTAGTGCGCTGACTCATCAATTGTTCTAAATCTGCTAAATGAAGTTCTAAGGTATCTGGGCGAATTTGCCACACTTTAACCTTAATTCCTTGTTTTTCCAAAGCCACCCAAGCACCAATATTGGCTTCATGGTCACAATTAGTAACAATAATCTCATCACCAGATGTAAAGGTTTGACCCAGACAAATTGAGAGAACTTTCAACATCATTGTCGTAGATGGTCCCATCACTACTTCTTTAGAAGAATTGGCATTAATCAAAGTAGCCATTCCCCTAGTCGCTAAAGCTAATCTTTCTCCCGCAAGTTGAGAAACTGCATAAGAAGCTCCCAACTGGACATCAGAACTCAGGAGAAATTCGCTAATTCTATCTACTACTCTTTTTAGAGTTTGTGACCCGCCAGCATTATCAAAAAAAGTCCATTCACCAGCTAGTGCAGGAAAATATTGACGAACTTTATCAAGATTCAAAAGCATAGTATAAGTTTTATAGAGAATGTTATTTACCGTAACCTACCTTTTGGCAAGTCGCCCAGAAAGTATCTACATCTGACAATACTGCTCGGGTAAAGCATTTTTAAATCGGCATTGGGTTTGGGGAAAAGATTACTGGGTTTAGGTTAAAGGTTTTTCTTTCCCCATTCCTCAAAACCCGACAAGTATTGCTACATCTGATATTTACAGCTTATTCTGTGAGCGTTTCTACTCTGCAAACATCTTTCTTGAGAGGGTATACTGGGAAACTCAAAGAGTATATTACTGAGATATCTAACTTCCAGCAAGAGTTAATGTCTTGATTCTTCACAATTTTCGCCAATTTATTTGATAAGTTTAAGGTAGAGTCAAAGAAACTATTGTTTTGATTCTGAATTCCTTGATTGAAAATAAAGGAACAACCTATGAACACTACGGTTAAATACGACATCAAAGTTATCAAGGAAGAAGCACTTCAACTTGTTAAAAAGAGACTTGTTAACCGTCAGCAGCCGATTTATACACTATGTAAATATATTCCTCATCGTGACTGGATTAATTTTGAACTTGAGTTAGAAAAAAACGAATTTCTACTTAGAGATAGAATTATCGACTTACTCAATCATGAATCTTGGGAAGATGATACAGGCTGCATCTAGAAGCAGTACCCCATTAGCAGTATCCCGATAAAATCAAAATTAAAAATTCATTTTTCAGCATTTAAAACCCCCGAATTGAGTCGAGGGTTTTAAACAAAATAGGATTTACGCACAACTACATATTGTCGTGGCAATACACTGCGGGTTCGCTGAAAGCGTTCTCGTAAGAGTAGCCGCTTTGCGTCTATATGAATTGCCCCTACCAGAGAATCAGGGTTTTGACTATTGTTTTCGTAAGTCCTACAAGAGATTATTGAAGTCAACAATAAATCTTAATGAATGGGTTAGGTGCTGGAGAATAGCAGAGAACCAGTGCTAACATCATTCATTACGAATTACAAATTGTTAATGGCTGACTAAAGGCAAGGGATCTATTAGCCATTCCTATGTAGAGGCAATAAATGAGAGAACAATCGAAAATCAAGCTTTTTTAGACTTTGATATTTCTAGCCGTGTCAGTTAATACCTCATGGTTGAACTATAGATTTACATTTTGTGACAATTGCTTACTGGAATTGCTGAGAAACAAATTGTACTAAAACAATCCCAATAAGGCGAGATTAGGCAGATAAATCTTGTAGCTTTATCCATTCTTTGATAGGTTGCCATTGGCTTGCGTAAACAGTATTATTTCTACATTTTTCTTTTTGAGCCTTCCTAGGCATTTTCCCTATGACAGCTTCGGTGAATAAACTGGATTCGTTCAGGTTATAAACTGGCATTTCTTGCCAGCAGTGGCGACAAAACCAGTAACTATCTGCACCGCGTATATGTTCTAAAAGTAAGCTTGAACAGCAAGGACAGTAATTCATATTTTTCTCAAACCTGTTAATAAAAGTGTTATTGATAATTAGAGTAGTCAGTTGACAAACACGTAGATATTTAAAACAACTTGTTTATATTTTGAATATAGTTTAAAAAAATGAGGAACTTGTGAAGAAATTTAAGATACTTAATATTTTTGCAATATTTATACATACTTTTTCAGTAATAACTTTAGATTATTGAGAAATCCTCTAATTATCTATAAATATAAGGCTTAAGAGGAGCCTTACTGGTGGCGTACAACTCGCCCTGATTCAATAAAAATAGTCAAACCCTTTTTCTTTATGGCTTTCGTCTCTTGAAAGTGTGGCTGGAGCCTTATCAATAAAAGCCAAAAGTACAAATATTCGGGAGCAGGGTTTTAATCTTTACACTCTTCAATTAATTTCAAAGATTTCATACTCATAATACCAATTTAATGTAAAGTTGCACATATCTTGATCCCCCTAAATCCCCCGATAAATTGCAGGGCAGTTTCATACGAAAAAAGAAAAATACATAAGTTTTTATTTCTTGTTTTGTGGCTTTGCTTTTACCTCACTTCCATTCCTCTCCCCGAAAGGTCAAGAGGCTTTGAAACCCGGTTTTAGTTTTTCTCTGGCTGTATGAAACCACCCTGCTAAATCCCCCGATAAATTGGGGGACTTTGATAAATGTTTTTCCGGTTCTCTCCTTTTTAAGTGGGCTAGGGGGGATCAAATTCTATGCAGCTTCATAAAAAATTGGTATAAGACTACCAAGATTAGCAATTGAGTAATCTCTTGAAATAGCAGATAGTCTATCTCTAATTTGATAATAGACTGAGTTTAGCAATTATAAAATTCTATCAACTTCCTGGTTTAGCTACTAACTTGTGCATCGTGTCGCCTGTGTTAGGTCTTATAAGGTTTATAGGGCCAATAATTGATTGATTAGGAATTGCAGCAAAATAATTCTTGAAAATTAAAATTTTACTGACTCTAGGTTATATTATTTTGTACTGATATCAAAAAGGTCATTATAATTGACGAATTAACTATGCGATTCAACGATCATCTGATTAACATACCTAGCTTAAATAATGTTATTAATCGTTTTTTCTTAACGATTAGCATTGATAGTTTTGTAGTCGAAGCTGTTGCCTTAATGAGTCAAGAAATAGCTAGGAATTATGCACCTGTTAGTTTAAATACATTAGATTTAGGCTTTAGAACTCAACCACTCACTAGTTGCATCTTCGTTTTGGAGGCAGGAAGATTATTAGGTATTTTTACAGAAAAGGATGTAATCAGACTTGTTGCTTCTGGAGTAGACTTATCGACGCTGACAATGGCTGAAGTGATGACACAGCCAGTAGTTACCCTTAGACAATCAGATTCTAATGATATTTTCATTGCCTTATCATTATTGCGTCAGCATCAAACTGACTATTTGCCCGTTTTGGACGATCGCGGGCAGTTACTAGGAATCATTACCCAGGCTAGTCTGCTACAAGCATTTGACTTGGTAAAAATGGTTGGGGTAGTGGAAGGCTTGCAAGAATATTTACAAAAACCTACAGATGAATTCAGACGGGTTAATCAGCCAATTGAGATAGAGCAAGTCCGCAGCCAAACTCAAAATCACTTAAAAGTATGGGTTGAGGCACAATCGGCTGAAATCATGCAAGTTAATCAGGAACTTCAGCTAGCTCTAGAAGAACTGCGCGAACAAAACGAAGAGTTGTCTGTTGCCCGTGAGCTAGTAGAATTGGAGCGCCAACGCGCAGAATTTGCATTACGGCAAAGCGAAAACCTCTATCGCCAACTAGTGGAAAGTCAAATTGACATAGTTATCCGCATTGATTTGCAGGGGCAGATTACCTTTGCTAATATGGCTGCCTGTCAAACCTTTGGCTGGAAAAAAGATGAGTATCATGGTCAGTCATTTTGGCAGTTTTTTCACCCAGATGACTTGCCTCAAGTGATGAAGAATATCACAGCTTTAGGATCTTCATCCCAACCCTTGACTAATTCTGAGCGACTGATATTTACAGTTAAAGGTATTCGTTGTTTTCAATGGAATGCGATCGCAATTCATAATGACAAAGGGGAAATTGTTGAAATCCAAGGAGTAGGCAGAGATATTACCGAACAGCAAGCCGCGTTACACCAACGCCAACTTGCCGAAGCCGCACTATACCAAAGCGAGGAGAAATTTCACACTTTTGCTGAAAATACCCACGCAGTCATCTGGATTGCCAGCCCTGATTCATTCCGAACCTTGTACGTTAGTCCTGCCTATGAAAAAATTTGGGGTCGCTCTTGCCAAAGTCTATTAGAGCAATCTGAGTCTTGGATAGACTACGTTCATCCAGATGATCGTGAACTAACCAACAAAGCAGCAAAGCAACAACTTAGTGGTGAGCCAACTTCAGCAGAATACCGAATTTTGCGACCTGATGGATCGGTGCGCTGGATTTGGGATCGGAGCTTTACTGTTTATAATGACCAAAGAGAAGTTCAGTTTTATGGTGGCATCGCCGAAGATATCACCGAGCGTAAATTGGCCGAAGAGTCATTGCGAGAAAGTGAAACGCGATTGAGTTTAGCTACCGAAGCAGCCCAAATGGGTATATGGGATCGGAACCTGATCGCCAATACTGCTATTTGGTCTGCCAATATGGGGCCACTTTATGGTCTGCCGATCAACACCTTGTGCCCAACCTTTGAAGACTATCTCAATTTAATCCATCCAGAAGACCAGAAAGCTGTAGCTGCGAATATAGCTCGGATAATTGAGGAAGGACAGGGATCTATAGAGTATCGGATTATCTGGCCCGACGGCAGCCTACACTGGTTAAACTGCAAAGGTCAGGCTTACTATAATGAAATCGGTCAACCGATTCGGATGATCGGCACAAATAGGGATGTCACTGAGCGCAAGCTGGCCGAACAAAAAATTTCTGAACAAGCCGCTCTACTTGATATCGCCACTGATGCCATATTAGTTAGAGATTTCCAATCTCAAATATTAGTTTGGAATAAAGGTGCAGAGCGGATGTTCGGTTGGCTCTCTACAGAGGTTAGAGGAAAAGACCTCCGGGAAATTTTGTACCGAGCAGGAACCCATCACCAACTGGAAGTACCGCTAAAAAGTGTAATTGAGAGTGGCTCGTGGCAAGGTGAGTTATCTAAAGTGACAAAATCCGGTAAGGAAATTGTTGTGCAAAGCCGATGGACATTAATGCGCGATCCTGAAGGAAAACCTAAATCTATTCTGAGTGTTGACACTGACATCACCGAAAAGAAACAACTTGAAGAACAGTTCTTTCGCGCTCAACGATTGGAAAGTATTGGTATCCTTGCAGGTGGTATTGCCCACGATTTAAACAATATATTCACACCAATTTTGGCGGCAGCCCAATTGATACAAGGAAAATTTTTCCAAGACGAAGAGCGGTCTGGACAACTGCTAGCACTTGTAGAAAGCAACGCCCAACGTGGAGCAGCTTTAGTAAAGCAAGTCTTATCATTTGCGCGAGGATATAAAGGAGAGCGGATAATTATCCAAGTTAAGTATCTGATTTCAGAAATTATCCAAATCGTTAAAGAAACATTTCCCAAATCTATTGAATTGTCCACGATTATCCCAGAAGACACTTGGGCGATCAATGGGGACATCACACAGCTGCATCAAGTGTTGATGAATCTGGTATTAAATGCCCGCGATGCTTTACCAGATGGTGGCAAGATCACAATTTCTGTAGAAAATAAGTTTATTGATGAAGCCTACACCAGAATGAATCTCGATGCCCAAGTTGGGCATTACATTATGATTACCGTTGCCGATAACGGAGTTGGGATACCGCCAGAAATATTAGATAGAATTTTTGAGCCATTTTTCACTACAAAAGAAGTCAACACAGGTACAGGACTCGGACTTTCAACAGTGCTAGGCATCATTAAAAGCCATGCCGGTTTTATCAAAGTGTCTACCAATGTTGGTAAAGGCAGCAAATTTGATCTGTTTTTACCAGCAGTGGAAGCAACTCAAGCATTCAAGATAGAAGAACTGGATGTCGTTCCAGGAGAGGGAGAAGTAATTTTAGTTGTAGATGATGAAGCACAAATTCGGGAGATTGCTGCAATCATTTTAGAAAACTATAACTATAGGATACTCGCTGCCAGTAATGGCATAGAGGCGATCGCACTCTATGCCCAATATAAGCATGAAATCAATGCCGTGCTGATGGATATAATGATGCCGGAGATGGACGGAATCACCGCTATTCGCACCCTGCAAAAAATGAACAACCAGGTTAAAATTATTGCCTGTAGCGGACTGAACTCGATGGAAGTCTTGGCTGAGGCTTTTGATGCTAATGTGAAAGCAGTTTTATCGAAACCCTATACGGCCAAAGACTTATTGAAAAGTTTACACAACTTATTTAGAGGCAGTGTAGAGTTATGAGTTAAGTGTTGTAACTAGGTATTGTGTATTGCTAAGAATTAATTCCCAATTCCCAATACCTCACAAGTTCCTCAAATTGTTTTCTTAAATTTAGAGAGTGGCCAACATTGATAAAATGGGATAAATGTAGCTAATGAATATTGTTAGAAAGATTAACGATCAGTTAGCGATCGCTGGACAAATTACACTAGACCAGCTAAAACAAGTAGCTGATGAGGGTTATAGGTCTGTATTGAACTTACGTTTACCCGATGAAACAGGCTTACTAGCTGACGAACAGGAAAAGACTGAGTTTTTGGGATTGTACTACGTTAACTTCCCAACTAAAACTGAAGACATTAATCATCAAAGTATGCTTCAGATATATCAAGCGATCGCTGAATTACCCAAACCGGCTCTGATACATTGCGATAATTCAATTCGTTCTGCCGCAATAGTATTGTTGTATATCGCCATCAAACAAGGCATAACTTTTGACAAAGCCCTGCAAAAAGTTGTTAATTTAGGCTTAATATAGTTATCAATTAAATTTATTTTTAATAGAAATAATTTAGGATTCAGGAGTCATAATGGGCTAAACCTTAGCTATCCGCTAACAGAATTAATTATGTGCTTATGCCACCATAAGCTGTTGCAGGAATTGGGCAAAGTAGTATGTCTGCAATACAACGACGACGGATGCTAATATTAGCAGTGACTGTTTTACCAGCATTTAATCTGCTTACATTGAGTTTGATTATGCTAAAACTTGCTGGATTTAAGTAAGTTGGCGCGGAAAAACCCAAGTATATTACGAAACGTAAATAGGCTTAAAGTCCTTACTAATGACCAATGACATAGACGCTTCTGCGGCTTCCCGCAGGGTAGGACAAATGACAGCCTTCACCAGTTAGCTTTAATTGCGCCAACCTACTTAACTTATTTATGGAGTAATTTTCTACTAGCGATCGCTCAAATTTGGCTGTATTGCTTGATCGAAAATAGTGTTTTATGCCTGATTGAGAACTAACTACTATACATAGAATAATCTGTCTTTGCTGTTACTCCAGCCAAATTGACAGTTTTTTTAATTGGGGATTAGGTATGGGAGCAAACAAAAAGTTCTTCTCTGCTCACAAATGACAAATAATTAACTCCGGATTTCTCACGCATAGTGTAGGCAGAGGAATGTCGGGAGTGTGGGAAGTGTGCGGGGTCAGATTTCTTCCCCATCCTCCCACACCTCCCACACTCCTGGATTTCTCACAAGTGAGAAATCCAGGTAACTCCCTCATCCCATAGATTTGAAGTCCTCGTAAGGTTTCATCCCATAGCTAGACGCGCATAGTTTTTATAGTTACCTACTATTAGGTGGGAAATGTACCTCATAGAACCGGAGACTGAAGAAAACTAATGAGGTCGTGGACTAGCTAAAGTTTTGGAATTCGTCATCATGTATGAACTAGTTCAAGCTGTCTTCAACGGTGATGAAAAAACTGCTCTACATCAGTTGATTTTTGCGTTGAGTGCTTCAGGTAAGGGTTATTTTCTGAGAAATGAGATTTTGCAGGCTTTTGCCGATTACTGTCATGAATCCCAAAAACCAGCCTATTTTTACCACTCTTCTTCTATTGGCAAACTGATACAGTACACTCACGAAATAATTATCGAAGAGGAAAATATCTGGTTCGTGATTCGACCCACGATCGCTAACCAGGAAGTTTGGCGATTGACAGCTGATTTGAATAGCTTCGAGCAGATGACGCAACCAGCGCTGTTAGATGTAAGAGATCGCTTAGTCAACCGCTACCAAGCCGGTATCCTCGAAATTGACCTCCACCCCTTTTACGAGGATTCTCCAAGAATCGATGACCCTAGGAATATTGGTCAAGGTTTAGCCTACCTGAACCGTTACCTGTGCAATCAATTGTTGGCTGACCCTGAATATTGGGTAGAAATGTTGTTTAAAGCATTACAGGGGCTACAACATGATGGGATTCGGCTGCTGTTGAGCGATCGCATTCCCTCTGGTATTCAGTTAGCCAAACAAATTAAGTTAGCACTTAATTTACTGAATGAGCGATCGCCTGATGAACCTTATGAAAAATTCCGCTTTGATCTCGAAGAACTCGGCTTTGAGCCGGGTTGGGGTAACACTGCGGCGCGAGTATCCGAAACCCTAGAACTCCTCGACCGACTCATTTATTCTCCAGAACCTGGCATATTAGAAGCATTTGTCGCCCGCGTCCCCGCCGTTTTTCGTGTCGTCCTCATTTCCATCCACGGTTGGGTTGGACAGGAAGATGTTGTCGGAAGAGATGAAACACTCAGTCAAGTTATCTACGTCCTAGAACAAGCTCGCAGCTTAGAAAACGAACTGTGTGAACAAATTAAACTCGCTGGACTAGACCAGCTAGGTATCAAACCCCATGTAATTATTCTCACCCGATTAATTCCCAACTGTGAAGGAACATTTTGCTACCTACCCCTAGAAAAAGTCCAAGATACTGAAAATGCTTGGATATTGCGCGTTCCTTTTGGTGAATTCAATCCAGAAATTACGAACAATTGGATTTCTAAATTTGACATTTGGCCTTATTTAGAACAATTTGCTTTAGATGCAGAAAAAGAGTTACTAACTCAATTTAAAGGTAAACCTAATCTTCTTATTGGCAATTACAGCGACGGTAACTTAGTGGCTTCTCTTTTATCTCGCCGGATGAAAGTTACCCAGTGCAATATTGCCCATTCTTTAGAAAAGCCTAAATATCTATTTAGTAATTTATATTGGCAAGATTTAGAAGATAAATACCACTTCTCGGCACAATTCACTGCTGATTTAATTAGCATGAATGCAGCCGACTTTATCATTACGTCCTCCTATCAAGAAATTGTCGGTACACCAGATAGCATAGGTCAATACGAATCATATAAATGCTTTACGATGCCGCAGTTGTATCACGTAGTTGATGGGATTGATTTGTTTAGTCCTAAATTCAACTTAGTACCACCGGGGGTAAATGAACGTATTTTCTTTCCCTATAACCAGAAAGAAAACCGAGATTCTAACATTTGTACAGAAATTCACGACTTACTTTTTACCCGCGAAGATCCCCAAATATTGGGTTATTTAGATAGCCCCAATAAGCGACCAATTTTTTCCGTTAGTTCCATCAGTTCAATTAAAAACCTCGCGGGATTAGCTGAGTGCTTTGGTCAAAGTCAGGCGTTGCAAGAGCATTGTAACCTGATCCTGTTGAGTAGTAAACTGCATCCTGATGAAGCTACAAACCCAGAAGAAGCAGAAGAAATCCAAAAACTCCACAATATTATTGATCAATATCATCTCCATAGTAAGATTCGCTGGCTGGGGATGCGTATTCCTAGCAATAACCTTGGCGAAGCCTACCGAGTAGTTGCAGATTCTCAGGGATTTTATATCCACTTTGCCCGGTTTGAATCCTTTGGGCGGAGCATTTTGGAAGCAATGATTTCTGGCTTACCAACTTTTGCTACTCAATTTGGTGGTTCTTTAGAAATTATCGAAAACCAAGAGGAGGAATTTAATGTTAATCCTACAGATTTAGAAGAAACAGCAAAGAAAATTTTAGATTTTATTGAACAATGCAATACTCATCCTGAACATTGGTACGAAGTCTCAGAATGGATGAGTCAGCGAATTCATAACCGATACAATTGGCATTTACATAGTAATCAATTACTACTACTGGCAAAAATGTTTACTTTTTGGAACTTTGTTGCACCAGAAAATAACGAAGCCAGAGATCGCTATATGGAAACATTATTTCATCTCATTTATAAACCTAGAGCCGAAAAGATTTTAGAAAAACACAGAGGAAATAATTCGTAATTCGTAATTGTGAGTGGATTGGGTGATTTTGAGTCTATCAGGAGGAGTTAGAACTTGAGGTATTAAGCTCAAAGACTTATTCATCCACCTCTGAACTCCATTAATGCACCTCTGAACTCCATTAATGCACCTCTGAACTCCATTAATGCACCTCTGAACTCCATTAATGCACCTCTGAACTCCGTTAATCCACCTCTGAACTCCGTTAATCCACCTCTGAAC
>NZ_JBALEQ010000025.1:0-64978 GCF_036917775.1 Nostoc sp. | reverse complement strand
TTTTATCGTACAGAGTAACTAATTTAAGATGATTGCATTTACGGGCTACAGCCTAGCCACACAAGGGCTTTAACTGTTTTCGGAGATGTCTAAGGTATTCCCAGCAATGGGGTCTTGATTGAGGCGATCGCGTCTGGATCAATTACGGCTCAAGATATTATTCAAGCTGCTGTCAAAACGAATCGATTACCTGAGCAAACGCTAAACGATCAAGGCTATCGCCATAACCTTGAAGAGCAACTGAAAGGATTTACGGAAGACTAAAAAACTGGCGTTGCTGAATCACTCATGACTCAGGTGTGAAACAACGCCGCGATTCAAATCCGATGGGAAAGCATTCGGGCATTCATTTTACCGTCCTTTCCAGCACTTGATTACCCAATGCTTTACCTCTACCGATCAAATGTTGATGAATATCCTTACAAGAATACTCAAACGATGAAAAACACACTTCGCAAGTACCATCGACTAATTGCCACACTCTTTTGTTTGCCGTTACTGTTTACTGCTGTGACTGGCTGCTTCGTTGCGATCGCCGACAAATGGTTGCATCAAGAAGAGCTTGCTGCATTTTTAATCACTATTCACACCTTCCAAATCTTCAAACTCGATGCTATTGTGCCAGTTTTGAATGGGCTAGGTCTGATTGGCTTAGTGGCTACCGGACTCTCAATGACCGGACTGTTTCGTCATCAACCAAAGCGAATGGGAGGACGCTGATGAAATACATTTCTTATTTTTTCATAGCGATCGCCAGTGCTTTCTTGGTCATCCTGTTGTCGTTGTCATCCTGTAGTCCGAACCATAAGGCAATGACTAGCCATAGCCAACCAATGGTGATGAAACAACCCAAGTCCCAACCCCAAACTAACCAACAAACTGCCGATGCTACAGTCAAAATTCGTAATTTCAAATTTGAGCCAGCGAATTTGGCGATCGCTGTTGGTAAAACTGTTCAATTTCTCAATGTCGATGAAGAACCTCACACGGCTACAGCTACGGATGGTACTTTCAACTCTAAAGCACTAGATACCAATCAAACCTGGAACTACACCGCTACTAAACCGGGTATCTATCCCTATATTTGCTCAGTTCATCCCTTTATGAAAGGGACGTTGACGGTAAAACAAGAGAAAAATTAACCAGAGGAATACCAATGCAACGCAGAAAATTTATTGAACACGTAGGCTGGACAGGACTCGGCATTATGTGGACTGTTGGCGCAAATGGCTTATTGACTGCTTGTCAGGTAGGAGAACCAAATGCTCAAAAATCATCCACGACTTTACCGTTTTCCTTCGTTCAAATTAGCGATACGCACATCGGTTTCAAAAAACCTGCAAATGAAAATGTAACCGATACGCTCCAGAAAACGATCAATGCAATCAATGCTTTACCCACTCCACCCGCCTTTGTCATTCACACCGGAGACATCTCCCATTTGTCTAAACCAGAAGAATTTGATCAGGCCAAACAACTGCTTTCTCAATTGAAAGTCCCACTGTTTACCCTACCAGGAGAACACGATACAATTGGCGATCGCGGCAAAGCCTACGAAGAAGCCTTTAACCGAAAGGATGTCAAAGAAGGCTTACAAGTTTGGGATCAGGCGGGAATCCACTTTGTCTCTTTAACTAATGTCCTAGACTTTGGGGCAACTGGTACGGGGAAACTGGGTCAGGCGCAATTGGACTACCTGGCAAAAGATTTAGCAGCGCAGAAACAGGATAAGCCTCTAGTTATTTTCAGCCATATTCCCCTGTATGATCTTTATCCGAAATGGGGATGGGCAACTGCCGATTCGGCAAAGTTGTTTTCACTGCTATCTCGTTTTGCGTCGGTGACAGTGTTAACGGGACACATCCATCAAGTAATTGAGCATAGCGAAGGCAATATTCGCTTCCACACTGCTGCGGCGACTGCTTACCCCCTCCCCGCTCCAGGTCACGGCGATCAACCTGCTCCCGTCAAACTGCCCGAAAATAATCTCTTAGCGGTACTTGGATTTCGCACAGTTGAAATAGTTTCCCTTAAAGATACTATAGTTGACCAACATGCTCTCTTGTAGAAAGATACTTTAATGAATGGCACTAAGAAAAGCGCTAACGCTTGATATTACTGCTTTTGGGGTGTGGGGTCTAGGGTGAAGGGTATGGACAATTAAGAATGTCTTGAAATGCTTGACGTACTCGCATTTAATTGTCTGAAACACACGAAGCTGCAACCCTACCCCCAACAAGATAGCCCTGACACGGGTTGCACATATTTCCGAGCGCGCTATCCCGATTTATTGCCATCGTTTATAGAAATCGTCAGACAGTCAAGTCCTGTAGATTGTGAGGCTGTGCAAGGTTCCCAGTTGCACAAAATGGGATTAGTGCATCTGTACGATCTGAAGACAAGTCTCGCCTGCGAGTTATTTGTCCGTTTTTCTGCGATCGCATTTCTCATCTATTAAGTCTTGCTTAAGTAGAATAGATAGCGTTCACTACTAAGTACTGGCGTATTTCAGTGCTATTGAAGGGAAAATTTAACTTAATCTTATTCTTTTGTTGATTTGTTCTTAGTTGTACAAAGACTTTTAATACAATATAGTCTACTTGATTAAATATAAAATCTTCTATAAAAATTCGATTTTATCGTAAAAAACCTTTGCGGCTTATAGCTTTGGTTGGTTTTAATCATAGCTTCAATATACTTGACAATATCCATACCAGATTCTTAAAAATTCTATGTGATATTGTCAAAGTAGATTTAAATATTTCAGCCTGACTGTTTGGTATCGTACTCACGAAAACAGGATAAACTCTATGTATCGATTCCAGATCAGTGCATACACGCAAACAGGTGAATTCATCGGTCTGGTCGGTTCTACTCCAGAGTTGGGACTGTGGGACATTAAAAAATGTATCCACCTGCGTACAAGTGGCGATCGCTATCCTCTATGGTGGACAGATATTGAAATTCAAGAGTCAGGCGATCAACAGAGAGTTGAATATAAGTACGTCCGCCTCGATGCCAACGGCAATGCACGATGGGAGAGCTTACTAGATACAAACCGATGGATACCTATTGATTCTAAGGATCGTTCCAGCACAATTATTGTGGATGATGGTGCATTCGGTTATTTACAGCCTTACCCCTTTGGATACATTGAGAAATCAACTGTCAAGATGCCCGTGGAAGAAAGGGCTGAGAGACTCAAAATTGTGGTCATTGGCAGTTCCGTCGCATTAGGTCATAAAGCCTGGTTTTTGAAAGGTTGGGTCTGGTTGTTAGCACAGGCTTTAGAGCAAAAATATGGGCATCAACTGGTGAATGTATCGGAGGTAGGGGCGAATGTCAGCAGAACGATCGCTCGATTCCCCTGGTTTGTCACCCCAGAAAAACCAGATATTGTGATTATTGCCTTGTCTCTAGGCAATGAAGGGTTAGCTTACTGTCCCCCTCACGAGCGGCGAGCAGTACAGCGACGGTTTGAAAGTGGCTTGCAGCAGCTTGTGAAAATGACGCGGGACATTGGAGCCATTCCAATTCTGGGAGGAGTTTATCCTAATGGCGACTATTCTCAGGAACATTACTGGCTGCTCCGAGACACACACAACCGAATCCTAAGTTGGGACGTAACTGTACTAGATTGGTTGGCAGCCGTGGATGATGGACAAGGACGATGGAAAGCGGGGACATCCTTCGATCCGGCTCACCCGAACACGGTCGGTCATCGCCTGATGTATCAGCAGATCGACCAGCACTTATTCGACATTGACAAAGACGAATTGGCAAAAGAAAAACAACGCTTCCAGCAACCGAATGAATTTGCCATCTACTTTGACAATGCAGGCTTTCATATCTCTGTCTGTATCGAAGAGAAGCGTTTACGAATCGTTAATCCATCACAATACAGCTATACGATCGCTCCTTATTGGCAGGAACTACAAACTGCATTACAAAGTAGGGCAGGATTGATACCAGGTATTTATATTGGAAAGTCTGTCAAGCCAGGGACGCTCCCATTCTTTGCTGTGCAAGAAGATGGTGCGATCGCAACTACAGTAAATATCCCCCCTGGCGCAGACTTAGAATATAGCGCTGCCTTCAATCTTTTTTCGCCAAACAACTCACAAGTTTTGTTCTATGACGGGCATCTGGGGATTTTGCAAGCAGACGAACGCCACCTCTGGATAATCAACGAATCAGATAACGAGTACAACATCCAACCGATGTGGACGGAAGTTTGCAACGCCCTTAAAGCCATGCCATCAGGTGTTTATGAAGATCCGCTTCATCCTGACATTCCCTTTCGTACCATGATGATTGGCAAAGATGGGCTAGAAAGCCGGGTGAAAGCACCACCTAAGTCTGCGGTGTTTTTCCAATACAAATGTCAGTTATCGGATATCAGCCGTGTGGCAATTCTTCCCCTTGGCGATCGCTGTGCCGTTCGCATGATGCTGTATAAAATGGAGTACGACGGCCCTGCTTTTCCCTTTGATCTAACGCGCACAACTAATATTGGAGATGTTGCGGATGCGATCGAAAACGGTTTTTATGATATGTGGAATCCTGCCTTGCTGCACTACAGCTCCGATGCAGGAAGAATTTACCATAGTAAGTGGTCAGGTCTATCCTTTGCCCATGAAGTCGAGGAGACAGATGACCCCACGAACGATATGTCTCCCATCCATGAACGGATACGCGTTCGATACACAGCACGTTCTGAAAGGTTTTGGTACGCATTGCAGCACTGCGACAAAGTGCTTTTTGTTCGTACAGGAATTAGCGATCGCGGTGGTGTGATAGATTTAGTCAACAAGCTGCAAAAACAATGCCAGGGTAAGCCATTTCATCTCTTGCTTCTTTCTCCCCAAAGCGGTGATGAGTTTTTAGACCTTCCCAATGTGCTGCATTACAATGTCGAGTTTAATCCCGATCGTATGTATGACGATTTGGGACACTGGATGTATTGCACAGAGGTGATGCGAAGAATTCTGGAATCCCTTGGGGTATCTAGTAAAAACCTCTTTTGGTGTCCGCCTAAAATACCAAAGGTTACTTCAAAAGGGTAGAGAAAAGCGATCGCTCTTAACTGATCTACCGATCATTTAATTAATACTGAGGCAAGATGAGCAGGGCGAGACAAGTGTGGGCAATGTCCTCCAGGCAGTTCTATGGCTTCAACTCCCAAGCACTTACGTGCAGCGTAGCGTGACCATGCAGGAGAGATGATCAGGTCATCAGTACAAAAAATATATTTATACTCTACATTTGGTAAAGCCTTCAGAGGATTAACCTCAAAAATATATGCCATTGATTGCTGCGAACGTCTTTTTGAGAGTGCCCAACGCATTACATCCGGCTGACAATCTTGATAAAAAAATTCCATCAATACTGCTTCATCTGAAAAGTTTTTCCCAGCAGAAACAGGATTAAACATATAAGGTTCATCATCAAATTGTTTGAGTTGATCTGACTCTTTTGGTTCGTAATTTAATGATTTGAGGCTATCAGAATCGAGATGATGAGAAAATTGCTCAAGTGTACTAGTTCCTGGGTATGGAATAAGCGCGGTAAGGAATACCAGTTGACGTACTTGATGCACTTCTGCAACAAGGGGAATAACAGTACCAGCCATTGAGTGACCAACCAGGACAATATCATCATCAGTTTTTGGAAGCGCTTGCAAAACTACATCTGCAAATTGCGATAAACTTGCAGACGCATCTTCAATTGGCAAATCCATTGCTACTGTTTTGTGACCTTGCGCTTCTAAATAAGGAATTAACAAATCCCAACACCAAGCGCCTTGGAAAGCGCCATGAACTAGACAAAAAAGACTCATAGCTATATTTAAGTTTTTTAAATTGTGCTTATCTTCTACCTCACGTATTGCAGCATTGTCAACAAGCTGCGCGGCTAGCTTTGAAAAACAGGGACATTACTATTATTTAAATAGCTCAACCACCGTCGGCTTAATAACTTTCCCCATCGCATTGCGTGGTAATTCTTCAACTATCAAAATTTGGGTTGGCACTTTATAAACAGCCAATCGCTCTTTTGCCCAACTTCTGAAAGATTCTAATGTTAAAGGTTGTGACCCTTGCAATACTAATGCAGCACACACCCGTTCACCCCATTCTAAATCTGCAACCCCAACCACTGCACATTCTTGAATATCTGGATGCGATCGCAATACTTCTTCAATTTCCAAAGCTGAAACTTTATAGCCTCCGGTTTTGATAATATCTACACTCATCCGTCCCAGAATGCGGTAGCTACCGTTCTCAATCACGGCGGTATCTCCAGTACAAAACCAGCCATCTTGGAAGGCCTTAGCGGTTGCTTCGGGGTTTTGCCAATATTCAAGAAACACTCCGGGCCCTTTAACTTGGATCTCTCCTGGTGTTCCGGTTGGGACTAATCCGTTCTCATCTACTAATCTCACTTCAACTTCAGGCAAAGGCTTTCCTACATATCCAGGCAAACGTTCACCGTGTAAAGGGTTCGATAGCGCCATACCAATTTCAGTCATCCCATATCGCTCAAGCAGAAAATGGTCGCTAATAGTCTGCCACTTTTCTAAAACTTGAACTGGTAACGCTGCCGAGCCGGAAACCATCAGGCGCACCTTAGCACAGCCTTCTGACATACTTTTTTGGCGTTCCCTAGAGGCATTTTCCCAAGCGGTAATGAGCTTTACATAAATTGTTGGTACTGCCATAAATAGGGTTAAGTCACCATCACCAATTCGCCTCCAAACGGTTTCGGTGTCAAACTTGCTCAACAGATGACACTCCGCGCCAGCCCATAAAGCACAAGTCAGGACGTTAATAATTCCATGAATATGATGTAGTGGCAGTATATGTAAAATGCGATCGCTAGATGTCCATTCCCAAGCAGTGTTTAAGCTAGTAACTTGCGCTTGAATATTTTGATGAGTTGTAACCGCACCCTTGGGTTTACCTGTTGTACCGCTAGTGTAGAGAATTAAGGCGCGTCTTGTGATATCTACCTCTGGAAGACGAGCAATATCAGATGGAAGCGTTTCTGAGGTGAGGATAAATCGCAAATTGTGTGCTTCGGCGAGCGATCGCAGTATACCCTCAAAATTAGGATGAGCAACAATAATCGATGCTCCAGAATTGGTAATTACATACTCCAATTCTGGGCGCGGGTGGGAAACACACAGAGGTACAGCTATGCCACCAGCACGCCAAATCCCCCATTGAGTAGCTACATACTCAAACCCAGGTGGGATGAGAAAGGCGACTCGCTGCTCTTGTAAATCTTCTGTATTCTGAAGAAGATTTGTTGCTATTTGACTAGAAGTGTGGAGCAAATCCCGATAGGTAAATGATCCATCTGTTGTAACAATGGCTATTTTCTCGCTGTGTTCCTCAGCACGAATAATCAATGGTAGATTCATGTTTATTTACCGATTTAGGTTTAATGCAGTCTACTTACTGAAAATAATATATATAGTCATCCTATTTGCTTTAGATCCCCGACTTCTTGAAGAAGTCGGGGATCTTTTTATTGGTAACTTGATGTTACAACCAACGTTGTTTTTTAGCATAAGCAATACTACAAATCACAATTAAGATCATTACGCCGATTACAGCAGGGTAAGCCCAAGGTTGCTCTAATTCCGGCATATATTTGAAGTTCATACCATAGAAACCAGACATGAACGTAATTGGTAAGAATACGGTCGAGAGGATAGTCAGGCGATTAATTCGTTCACCGGTTTTGCTAGCAATATTATCACGTTGGATTTCCATTAATTCTGACATCCAGGCTCTCAAAGCTTGATATTCTTGCCATAATTTATCAACTTGATGAACCAATTCTTCTTTGAATAGCTCTTTTACAGGCTGGGTGAGCCATTGAAAATCATCGTAATCCATAATAGCCATAAGTGACTTAATACTTTGAAAATTACGCCGTCCTGAACGAGTAGATTGCCTCATAGTGGCAATTCTTTGGTACGTTGATTCATCACCTAAATCATCTAAGACTTCATCTTCTAAATCATCTAGCTTTCTAGAAATATAGTCAAAGACAATATGATAATTATTCAGAATCTCTTTAAAAATGAGATAAAAAACATAGTCAATTCCCCATTTTTTAATATCAAGAGGGCGCTTTTGTAAATTATTAGCTAAGATACTTAAAACTTTTAATTCAGTGATTTCAAACGTAATTATAAAATTACTTCCAACTACAATATTGCCACGTGCAACCTCAAATTCATGATTTTTTATTTGAGCAGTTAGAATTTCATAGCTGTCAAATAAACAATCTTCTACATCTTCATCAATTCCTAAAGGGGAATGGTTGAAAATCATGTTAACACGAGATGGATTGAGTTCAAAATGTTTGATAATTTTAGCCGTCCCGGTGCGATCGCGGAATTGAACACAGCGCAACCAAATATTCTGAGAAGCATCAATTCTTTTCAGTACTGTATCGACATCCCTATGAGTAAATATTTCCAGTTTATCTGGATAAAAAGTGAGGAGAATTAGCATATAGCCATCCTAATTGAGTCGTGAGAAAATACGGTGACTCATCTTGAGCGATAATTGATTTAACTACAACAACAGATAAAAGGTCAAAGTCTGCGATTTCTAATGTTAAATAGACATATTACAGTGATATTTTACCTCGGAAGCTCCCCCCAACTCACCTTAAAAGCCTTTCTCTAATTCCCTTCTTTTTAAGGAGAGTAAGGGAAACTCAAGCGGATTGGGGCATATTGGGCTAATAGTATAAGAGGATGTTTGAAAAGTCCTCTTCTCGGTAAAAAAACCTTTAGATCCCCCTAAATACCCCTTAAAAAGGGGGAATTTGACTCCGGGTTCCCCCCTTAAAAAGGGGGGTTAGGGGGGATCAATGAGTGCCAAAAATCACAGCTAACCACTTTTCAAACAACCTCTAAGATGGATCGTCATAACATGGGATGACAGTATTGAGTCATAGCTCAGTTTTTTTCCGTTTTCCCAGATTTAGGACGAGAAGTTTTCGCTGGCGCTGAATTATTTTGCAGAATTGCAATTTCTTTCTGTGCATCTTGATAACTATCTTTTTCGCCTTGCTGTTGGAATAGTTTTGCAGCTTTTTTAAAATCTGCGATCGCTCCCTGTTTATTTTTCTGCTTGGTGCGAATCACACCCCGGTTATAGTAGGCTAAGGCGTTGTTAGCATTAATTGCGATCGCTTGTGAATAATCTTGATTGGCAGCTTTTTTATTTCCAAGTTCAAGGTAGGCGTTACCACGATTGTTGTAAGCAGCTATATTATTAGGATCTAGTTTCAGAGCTTCGCTGTAATCTTCAATAGCGCCTTTATAATCTCCAAAAGAAAAGCGGTGAATACCTCTGTGAATATAAGCAGCAATAAATTTAGGGTCAATCTGTAAAATAGTATTGTAATCTTCAGTAGCTTCGACTTTATTTCCCAGATCGCTGAAAACATCACCTCGATTGAGATATGCTTCTATATATTTGGGATTAATGTTAATTGCATCTGTGTAATCTTTAAGGGCAGCATATTTTTGTTTATTAATAGATTGAGTTAAAGCCCTCTGATAATAAGCTTTGGCATCACTAGGATTAATCTTAATTACTTTATCAAAATCTTCGATTGCTGCTTGCTTTAGTCTCAGGCGACGGCGGATAATCCCACGCTGTAAGTAGGCTTCGGTATACTGAGGCTTGAGGGCAATTGCTTTACTAAAATCTCCAATTGCCCCTTTATTATCTTTCAATTGAATACGGGCTAACCCTCGCCCATAGTAAGCATAAGCATCATCCGAGTTTAACTTAATCGCTTGGGTATAGTCTGCGATCGCTTCTTTGTATTTGCCTAATTCCAAAAAAGCAAATCCTCGGTCAAAATAGGCATTACCATCTCGAGGATTGAGTAAAATGGCTTGACTAGAGTCTGCTTGCGCTTGCTCATAGTCTCCTAATCGATAGTAAGCATCGCCTCGCTTATTATAAGTTAAAGCATTTTTCGGATCTAATTCAATAACGTGATTGAAATCTTTAACTGCTCCTTCATAATTTCCTGCATCATATTTATCTAGCCCTTCTTGATATAATTCTTTTTGAGCATTATTTATAGGTTTTGGTGAACTTAAAAACCGCACTCCTACACCAAGTATGATTAAGCCAGCTATCCCAGCCAAAACTATTAATAATTTTTTAATCGGCTGTTTTTGCAGAACTTCAACATTTGTTAACTTTTTCAGGTCATCTAAAACTTCGGTTGCATACTGGTAGCGCTTACGATAATCTAAACGCACCATTTTATTAATAATTTTTACTAGCTTTTTGCTGATTTTTATATTTTTGTTATACCAAAGGATTTCACCAGTCAGGCGATTTTTTTGATTTTGCAAATTAGATACTTCGTTTGCAGATAAACCTAAAAGTGCTGCGATCGCAACCATACCTAAAGCATATATATCACTGTTATATTTAAGATTGCCGTTAACTTGTTCTATAGGCATATATTCGAGATTTTCAGCATTATTAGTGATGGCTTCATTAAAATTACTAAAATCAACCAAAACTAATTTTTGATCTGACTCTCGGCGAATAATGTTTGCTGGTTTAATATTCCGGTGAATAACACCTAAGCTATGTACAATCACCAAAATTTCTAATATCTCTGATAAAAGATAAATTATTTGGTCTTCCCTCAGAGTTTGTCCCTGGATAATTTCCTCAGTAAAAGGATTACCAGGGATGAATTCTTGGACTATATAGAATTCTTCGTTTTCTTCAAAATAAGCAATTAGCTTCTGAATTTGGTTGTGTTCCTGCCCTAGTTTTTCTAAAGTTTCTGCTTTACTGGCAAACAAGCGCGGCAGGATAGTTAAAGCTTGAGAATTGCCGCTAGGACTACGTAACTGCTTGACTACAAATTGGCTCTCAGGAAGACTCTCATCTTCAACTAGATAGGTTTTTGCCTTTTCCCCATCATTCAGAACTTTTAGTATTCGGTAACGTCCATTTAGTAAATGAATAGGCATCAATATAAATATAGTCTTATAAATTGTTTGATTATAGCTTACGTGTTATTACTGGTAACTATTTTTTTGAAAAAATATTTAATCAAAACAAATCAACGTCATTGTGGCAGGTAAAAGTATTAATTACTAGCTACTGCTGCATATTGCTAGTAATATTTCTTTTTATTAAAAGAATGTTATTGATTTAGTACGGTTATATATTAACAGACTTAAGTAAAATTTGTGAGTTCAACGAGGCTTGGGAAAAAAGTTAATCCGTAGGGGGGATACTTTGATTGGAACTATTCAGCAATCACACTCATGACACATAAGCCTCAAATAGGGTAAAAAAATAGCAGTTTTAATTATGTATAACCCGATATAACATATAAGAAATAGAAAATGAACGTATTTGGCCGAAAAAAAGCCTTGGTAGCTACTGCGAAGCGTCAATTCCTCAAAGCGCTCAATGACCGTAATATCACTGCTATTAATAGCTTAGTTGTAGAGTTACAAAGCATTTTGGGAGCGGAAAAGTTAACTGATTTGATTGTTAATGAGGTAATGGTTGAATGCGATGCTGACAGCCACAGTTGGTTTTGTCAAATTTTTCTTGGACAAGCCCAATATGAACGGATGGAGGGAAAAGCTCAAAGTAACGTCTTTAAAATTCTAGTGAGTAAAGGTTTGGAACCGGGCAAAGACTTTAGTTTTGGGCCCGATCGCAATATTATTATAGGCGATCGCGCCAAGCAAGTCTTAATCAGCGAAGTACCCCAGGAGCGTCAGGCAGCATTTGAGGCACAGTTAGAATCCTCGCTAGTTTTAGATCCAATTACCACCATCGAACAGCAGTTAGGGTGTGCATTTTTTACCAATTTGACTGAGATTGCCATTCAACAAATGGAGTTACTGAGTAATTCTCAAGCGGCTACTTATCTAGGAGTGCTAGTGGCTGGATTAGTATCGCGTCATCCTCAACTTCAGGATGTGGATTTTCCCACACGATTTATTGTCAATGCTCTTCAAGGACTGTCGCAAGAACGAGCAATGGAAATTTTGAACGATCCAGAGACAAATCCCCAGTTCGATGAAATGATTATTTTTGAGCATTTATTAGCAGCAATGGGAGATAAAGAATATCACCACATTGCTGAAGAAGAGGGTGGTATCAGTCTTGAACAACTTAAAAAACTTGATTTAGTTTGGTGTGGTGAACGTCGGCTTTCAGAAATAGTAGCCATGATGGAAAAATGGCATTTCAAAGATAGATAATCAGCAATTTAAAATTTAAACTTTAGTTCTACGCTGGCACTACAACTTTCTCACTACCAGCTAGTCCAAAAGCGGCATGAATGGCTTGCAAAGCTTTAACACCTTGCTCTTGTGCTACAACACAACTAATTTTTATTTCTGAGGTAGCAATCATTTGAATATTAATTTGGTGCTGGGCCAGCGCTTCAAACATTTTGGCAGCAACACCTGGTTGTCCCACCATACCTGCACCAACAATACTCACTTTAGCGATCGCACTATCTAAAACAACTTCACCCCATCCTAACTCTGCCGCTACTTGAGTAAGCATTTTTTTGGCATTTTCCCCATCTATCCGCGAAACTGTAAAGGCAATATCTCTTCTGGGAACACCATCAATTACCCGACAGCGCTGAGATTGAATAATCATATCAACGCTGATATTATGTTGTGCTAATAATCCAAATAACTTTGCCGCCATCCCTGGACGATCTGGTAATTGGCGAATCGCAAGACGCGCTTGATTCAAATCTAAAGCAACACCGCGAACTGGGGGAGATAAGGGAGAGGGGGGAGAGGGGGGAGACAAGGGAGAGGGGGGAGAATTTTCTTCAATGATTCTTCCTTGTCCTCCTTGTCTCCCTTGTCCCCTTGTCCCCTCTTCCCCTGCCTCTATTTCAAAAGCAGTACGGAGTGCTAAGACGGCGCGATCGCATTCGGCAGCATCGACTACGCAACTTACTTTCACTTCGCTGGTGGAAATCATTTGAATATTCACGCCAGCTTCGGCTAAGGTGGCGAACATTTTTGCAGCCACACCGGGACGGCCAATCATTCCTGCGCCAGCGATGCTGACTTTGGCAATGTTATGTTCTAGCATTACCTCGGCTTCATCAGATTTGGGGTTAGATGGATTTCTCAGTGCTGGGGCGATCGCTGCGGCTACTGCTTCTGCCCGTTTTAAGATTGGGGTGGTGACAGTAAAGGCAATGTCATTACTGTTACCTTCATGAATTGATTGAATAATCAAATCTACATCTACTTTTTGTCGGGAAATTTCGCCAAACAACCTTGCTGCTACACCTGGTTTATCGGGTACACGCAACAATGCTACCTTTGCTTGGTCGGTGTCAAATTCTACAGCATCCACCGGACGGGCAATTTCTAGATTGATTAGCGATCGCCCTTGGGGTTTGGCTGATGTTACCCAAGTACCTGGTTGATCTGTCCAGCTAGACCTAACTACCAGGGGAACACCATAGTTACGAGCAATTTCTACAGCACGGGGATGCAACACTTTTGCGCCCAAGCTAGCTAGTTCCAACATTTCATCGCAGGTGATGTCATCCATCAACTGGGCTTCGGCGACTAAGCGGGGGTCTGTAGTTAGAATCCCTGGAACATCTGTATAAATTTCACAAAAGTTAGCTCTTAATGCGGCTGCGATCGCCACTGCTGATGTGTCAGAACCACCGCGCCCCAAAGTTGTAATTTCCATCTCTCCGGCGCTGGATGTGCCTTGGAACCCAGCTACAACAACTACTTTACCTGCATTTATGTGGCGACAAAGGCGAGTAGTGTCAATATGCAAAATCCGAGCGCGGCTGTGTTCAGCTTCGGTAACAATTCCTACCTGAGCGCCAGTCATAGAAATTGCTGGTTGTCCGAGTTCCTGCAAAGCCATGCTGAGTAAGGCGATGGTTACTTGTTCGCCTGTTGAAAGCAGCATATCCATTTCCCGGCGGTTAGGATTGGAAGAAATTTCATTAGCTAGTTTGACGAGTCCATCGGTGGTTTTGCCCATTGCCGAAACCACTACTACCAAAGAGTTTCCAGCTTGGACAGTTTTATAAACACGCTGTGCGACAGCTTGAATGCGTTCCACTGAACCGACAGATGTACCACCGTATTTCTGAACTATGAGCGCCATAACTTTTATGCAATCAATTGTGTCTGTTTTGCTCAATGCCTCCGCCGGGTTAGGAAGCCTTGAAGATATTAATAGATATTTAGTTTACTAAAAATTGTGTAGCATACCCAATCATCAGTTGATTATTCAAAAACCACATCTTCGTAAAGTGCTGCCATTGTTTCCTCAAAATCCACGCTGTTGAGTCGAAATGATAGATGTTCTGCTGTATAAGATTGTAAAACCCACAATCCTTGCTCATTGCGGCGAAAACACTCGACTCGCTGACGTTTTGTATTAATTAAAACATATTCTTGCAGACTTTCCAGTGTTTGATAATCGGCAAATTTATCTCCTCGGTCAAAGGCTTCGGTAGAATTAGATAAAACTTCGACAATTAAACAGGGAAATCTTTTATAACCCGGCGTTTCTTGATCTCGTTGATCGCAAGTAACCATCACATCGGGATAATAAAAGCGATTCAGAGATTCAATTCGGGCTTTCATGTCAGCGATGTAAACACGACAACCAGAGCCGCGCACATGATTACGGAGGAGAGATGCCAGGTTAAGAGCAATGGTAACGTGTGCATCTAGCGCTCCAGCCATTGCATAGATATAGCCGTCTATATATTCATGCTTGATATCGCTCTGTTCCTCCATTTGGAGGTATTCTTCAGCAGTGAGGTAGTTTTGTTGGGGCGAGGCAATCATATTTTAAAGGTTTTATTGTGCCGATTTACTTGTGGCGATGCGTTAGGTGCAGTAGACTTTATAATCAAGTAAGGAACTTATGTAAGGAACGTGGATAATGGCTAGTGCTACCATCACCACTAAAGGGCAAGTAACTATTCCTAAAGAAATTAGGGATTATCTTAACCTTGATACAGGTAGTAAGGTTGATTTTGTCATTGATGAAAATGGAATAGTTAAATTAATTCCCCTGAATATTTCTATCAAAAGTTTATCAGGGATTTTACACCGTCCGGGAATGAAAAGCGCAACTTTAGAAGAAATGGAAACTGCAATTAAAGAAGGCTCAAGTGATTGGACTTGATACAAATATTTTAGTGCGCTACTTGACAAAAGATGATGAAAAGCAGTGGGAGCAAGCTGCTGAAATTATCGAAGGGTGAGAGCAATGTTTTGTTGCTAATATATAGGATTACTATTTGATTTTTGAACGAAATTAGGTATTGTAGAGTGTGTTAGAACGGAGTTCGTAACGCACTAGGATCACGGGTTTGATGCGTTACGCTGTCGCTAACACATCCTACGTATATTTTCAGAAATCAAACCGGATTCCTATAGTTCTTTGTGAATTGGTTTGGGTTTTATGGAGTAATACTTATCAATTTAGTAGGGAAGAAATTAGTAACACTATCGAATTAATGGTGAAATGTTCGGTATTTGAGCTAGAAAATCGCTCTGTTAGTTTATCAAGCATTACAAAGATTTAAGCAGGGAAGTGCAGATTTTTCTAATTATTTAATTGGGGCGATTGCTCAAGATTATGGTTGTAATTCAACTGTGACATTTGACAGAAAGTTGAGAAGTGAAAAGGGATTTGATTTATTTGAGTAGTGGTTATATAGCGATGTCTACGACGGGCTACGCCTACGCTCTCCATCATTTACAACCACATAAATGCGATCGCCTGTAAATTTACACTTCTTTTTTAGAGCATCGCCAGCTTTCGGCTTAATGATATACCAAAATGAATGCGTGAATTACTTAAATGAGTAAGCAAACTGGAGTTTGAGAAAGTAAAAGCTTATTTATTTTAAGCTATTGATAAATAGACCTCTTGCAAAATTACTTTTATGTTAGATTAGAAGACTGGCATTTTGGAATTGCTAAATTTAACTCATAGTTATAAATTGCTGCTAGTAAGTTACAACGCAGACCATAACGACGACGGCTATTACGATATGTATCACCAAAAATCTTAAAAATTTTCTAACCTATTTATGTTCTCAAAATTTTCCTGACTGATCTCGAGTCAACACAGTTGGGAGCAATGCGATTTTGTGGGATGATTCCAAATTGAGTGCGATTGCTAATGTCCACACAGAGATAAAAAGTAATTGCTTCTTGCGTTTTTTTTATGATAAACAGGATTTACGCAATTGGCACAGGGCGATCGCAAATTATTAGTACTAATGTACTATATTAAAGGCAGAAGGTTTGAGATTCAAGCATAGTCCGCTTCATACTTAGAAATGATGGCAACAATCTCTTTACACCCACTTTTTTTGGCAATATCTAAAGGAGTGTCTCCATTCTTGCCTTTGATATCTAACCTAGCACCTGCGTTTAGGAGAAGACTAACTCCTTCAATATTGTTCTGCCAAACCGCATCGTGTAAAGCAGTGTATCCATTATAAGGGCCCTGAGCGTCTATATTAATCCCATATTGAATTAGAATTTTCATGACTTCTGGATGCCTCAAATAGGCAGAAGCATGGAGTGCAGTGGCCTTCATATTTGAGTCAACCGCGTGAATATCAGCACCAGCGTCAAGGAGTAGTTTCACCATTTCTGATTGACCGTTAGCAGAACTGACGAGCAAGAGGCTATTTCCACTGCTATCTATTTGGTTAACGTTTACGCCAGCTTCAATTAATTTTTTAGCGTCTTTAAGGTTGTTATTAATTACGGCAACAATTAAATTAGTACTCATATTTGTAGCATTAAGAAATAAAGGCTGTTTTTAAAACAATTTCAGTAAGTCAACTTAAGCCCCGGCGAATAGAATTCGCGGCTACACAGGCTTAGTCCGCGTAGGCGGACTAACGGAAAATCAAGGTTTTGAAACCCACGGAGGTGGGTTTTGTTTGTGTAGACGCGGTTTCTAACCGCCAGTTTAATGTTAAGTTGACACCAATGGGCAGTGCCGTGCCCCTACACCAGGCAATATAATGTTGTACTTCTCTCTTAGTCTTGTTCAGAACTAAAATAGGAGTCCTATATATTCTCAAGTTGATACCAAGGTAATTTGTATCGAACCATTGTCTATTTTTGCAACAGAACCATTTTGACTTTTTAACATAAGTACTTCATCAGCTAGGGTATTCTTATTAAAAATTGCAGCAATCTCTTGGATACAAGACTGCAATCGTTGAGCTTCTGCAAAAGTGACAGTTGTGGGTTCTTGGTTGATTAATTCAGTTGAACTTGCCTTTTGTGGGACTCTTTCCCATCGCGGGATACTCTTGCTCCGATGGCATCTTCGCCATGTTTGCGGGGTTGTATTGTGGAGCCGGAGAAACTGGCGGCCGAAATGGCGTCTATCCAAATAGCCCACTGCTTCAGCAATTTGCTCCACCGACTGGTCTGTTTCGAGAAGCAGACGGCGTGCCTCTACCATACGACGCTCAACAATCCAACAGAGCACGGTTTTTCCAGTCTCTCGCCGTACAAGGTCAGTGAGATACGCAGGGGAACGACTAACTGCCTCAGCTACTTCTCTAAGACTAATTGAATTCTGATAATTTGTTTCAATAAACCGAAAAACATGGTTTAGCAAAGGTTGGGACTGAAGCAAGAACTTTTCAAAACTTGTCAGTATCGCTGTATTAATAGCGATGTTAAGGTTACAAGAGTCAATGTCATTTAATAAGTAATTAGAGTCCATCACTTTAGCCTCGTTCATTGTATTAAATAGACTTCGATTTCATGTCAGATTATCTGAATTAGAGCAGACTATAAATATTTCTATGTTCAAGTCATTCATCAGTTAATTTCTACAATAATTTTTCTTAGTCTCATTCTCTTTTTACATTCATTTAGAACTCTTCACTGATAACTAATTGGGTTAAAGCCTAATCCAATACAGCAATTCCTGAGAGGCATAAACATCGCGATAAAAACTAAATTGTTCGCATTTTAAATAGCACGCACCTTGGTGTCCGCGTCGAAGCAAAGTTTCGTTTCCCTTGGCGATGACTTCGTTCGTTTCATCGTCAAAACAATTCCATTCAGAATAGACGACTTCGCCATTGAACATAACAATTGGCCAAGCTATTATTACACTTGGCTGGGCAAGAATCGCCCACCGATTTACTTCTCTGTTTGTCGCTGCGGTTCTGCCATAAAAAGGTCCATCAGCGCAGAGATAGACCAGAGTATTAGCATACTCACCTGCTAGAATGTCTCCCCGCCCTTGTCGTAGCGCTTCACAGTGGGTTGGCCACCAATCTTTATTTTCCTGTTCTACTTGCTCTAAACTGTATTCTAAAGTTATTTTAGGTAAAGTATCATCACGTAAAGAAAGATATATCTCTGCGTCTTTGAGTAGTTTTACTGCTAGTTCATTAGAAACTAGCTCCGGTTTAGAGTAATCTACTAACAGGTCATTGTAGTAGTTGGTTTGCTTCGTCATTTTAAGCCTTTACAATTTTAAACCAATTTTCTATGTGTATGCACCTAATCCTGAATGCCTATAATCCTTGTTTGATAAAAGTTTGGAGAACCTAGGTTTCTGTTAAACCTTAACTGGAATCGATATTAGGATGGGGTAGTTTTCACAAAGCTAGTTGTCAAACTAACGTTATCCAAAAATCTGTACATATAGCAGTCACCAAAATTAGAGGGAAAGTCCCCGTGCATTACTTGAGGGGTTTCACGCGATAAGTTAGTGCTAAGAGACCCTGAGAGTAAGTATTTATCTCAAAGTCTTTATGTGTAATTATCTATATCAAGATAGATTTTAACCAGTTAAGATAGAAAACTTAAGCGGAAAAGTTTGTGTTTTTGAATTGGATCTTAGGCAAAGTTCCAATGTAAGGGGATTTTAGCCGATAGTGAATGTAGATAACAGGTTTTGCTAACTTGGCTAAAATTTGCATCTCGCACCATTCTCAACCGACTCGTTATTTGACAGTAGTTTTCATGTTTTTAAACCAGACTCTTGGATTCCTCTCTACGTCTGGGCGCCTCTGCGTGTTAGTGAAGCGGGGCGTAGCCCGATAAAAAAGATGTGATTCATTTACCTGAAAACAGCTGTAAGTAATTTGCACAGGGACAATGGGCAAATTAATTGGGAATTGGGTAGTAAATCCCAATGGCACGCTCGTTAAGATGAAATCCTTGCTATGGCAGGATGCAATAATCTTTTGTACCAGCCTAAACAACCCTCAGAGAATATATTTTTATTTACCCTGTTCCCTAAAAGGGGGAAATTCAAAGCTCTCTCCTTGAAGAAGCTACGGTGTACACACAAGTCGAAAAAAGCTCAATTTCCCATTGTTCTCTCGTTCATCTGCTTTGCTAATGAAGTCTGAAATCGCGCTATTCCTTATGTATCAATCCTTTTAGGCTTTAATAGTACATTTGTGCAAATAACTTTAAATTTGAAAGAGAGAATGTCACAGGAAAAAATAACTTATCTTTATCTTAAGTTTCTTATCTTGAGTTGCAAAAGTTTTGTAAAGTTAGCAAACTTAACTGCAACAGGCATCTGTCAATCAACTACACAGAGGAGAGTGCGTAAGATGAGCAATCAGCAATGCTGCGAAATTTTTGATTCCTCTACATTGCCTCAGCATAAACTCCTTCCGTTGCAGATTGAGTCTGCTACCCAACGGTTTTGAGTATCAGCAAGGTACTTTGGCAGGATATGAGACATCAAATACATACTGTATGCAATCCATTTATAACTCATAAAACAAAAGCTTTCTGTTAGTTTTCCTAAACCTCTTACACAAATGAAGCTGCTTGTCAATCAGGCTTCTGTCAATATATAAATCCTAAGGGGATGGGATTTTTTCGCCATTTAAGTCATCTTTAACTACCTCTTTTCTTGCGAATGTCCAGCGAAACTCACAATTGGACATTGCATTTCTCAAAGAAAGTCAGCAAATTACCTATGTCTTGATAGCCAAGGCGGTGGTCAAGATGCTGGAAGACATAGAAATGCAATATCCATTTGGTCTTTAGCGAGGTGCGATGGCGTAACCGCCCTTTCCGGTGGCGATCGCATTCTTCTAGCACAAGCTGTAACACAGTTCAATTTAGTTACTTGACTGGCGATTTTTTGGAATTGTTGCTTAATAACGTCTAAAGTAGCTCAAACTTTTGTACAGTCTACATTTTAACCATTCAAAATCAATCGGCTTAAATGCTTACTGTCCTGGATTTTATGGGTTATTTAGCTTATTTAGCAACAACTCTATTATTACCACGAGTGACTTGCTCCAATTCTGTAGCAACCGTAAGTGAGGAAACGAACTATGGGTAATTACTTTTTAATTGATACTGAATCAGCGTGTTTCGTGCCTGACGAAACAGCGATCAACACTGCTAACTACACTCAAAGGCATCGACGTACTTCTGTTGGAAGTAGCGATCGCACTGCCTCAAATATGAGTCATGCAGAGAGGATGGCTGAAACTCAGAAGCTTTTAGATAGAGCGATCGCCGATGCTTGGTACACAGTCAAGAGCGATCGTAGACCACCAAAACTCACCCCTACACGTTGGGTATGGCGGCTTGCAGGTCTTTACCATCTGTGCCACCCCACACCTCGACTGATGGAAGAAGCCGCTCAAGGCTTTGCTTCAGTAAACCGCAAGAGTTTAGCACAATGGGCTGCCCAGAAAGCTAGAGAGGAAGCGGGTCACGATCAACTTGCTTTGCTCGATATCCAGTCGATGGGATATAAAGCCGAAGCTGTTGTGGAAGTACTTGTTCCCCCTGCTGCAAAGGCTTTGGTGGATCACTTTACTCAAAGCGTGCGGGACTCAGATCCAATCGATTGCGTTGGATATTCCTATACGGGGGAACGCCTAGCGATATGCAGAGGAGTGGAGTATATCCAGATGGTGGAGGCATTGTTACCACCGCGTACCAATGCTACCCGCTGCCTGCGCGTACACAGTGCTGTTGGCACCGATGTGGAGCATGTAAAGGAGACGATTGAGATGATTGCAGGGCTTACTCCTGAAGAGCGTGTCCGCGTGTCGAGAGCCTGTTACAAAGCAGCATTGTTGCGCTTTAGCCCACCCAAAGAACGCTACATATCAGATGAGGAAATTCAGAATGTTTTGAAACCACTAGAGCATATAAACAATCACAGGTAAGACTTGGTTATAAACTGCTCATGTAGTAACCGAAGAACCAAGGACAACTCGTCTAAAACACCTTTAACAGTAAACTCAAATATCTACAAGGAGAAGAAAATGAAAACTACAACAGCTACAGTTATCGATCAGCAATCAATGAAAACTACAACAGCTACAGTTATCGATCAGCAATTTTTGAGTCCTGATTCTTGCAGCCTCATTAAGAACAGCTTAGAGGTTTTGAATAACATGGAGATCGATTTGGAAAGCATCATGGTCAGGGAATTCGCGCGAGGATTGCCAAGCGACATTGACGGCAGTGATGTTTAGTTGTTGCTTACCTGTATATTTTTAGAAATCAGGTTTGAGTTAACACTTGATGTCCCTGATTGTCTAGTCACTATCAGGTGAGTGTTTAAGAAGCTTTGAGGCTGATTAAACAAACCTAACTACTGTGACAAATAGACAAGTCAGGGATTAACACTTATGATCTGATATTTCAGTCATATTTTGTGGTGAGTTTCTCTAGGGAGTGTAGTCTCTTCAGGTTTGGTATAACTAAATCTTTGTTAGTCTTCGGCTTTATCCTGTTTATTACATCCTTTTCTATTCTCTGAAGAAACACTTTTTACAAAGCTTATAAAGCTTTAAGCCAATTCCAACATATCTAAGTCTGCTTGTTTTATTTGCTGTACTACCGGGTCTTGTTTCCCCTTATGGCAAATTCAAAGTTCGTTTCCAAATGACCCCCTTTTTTTAAGTACCTGTCAAAACCTGTCAGGACTTAATTTTACGGAGCGTTCTTGTTCTAATTTTTGAGCATATCGCTGTTGCCTTTGTAGACACATTGTACGTATTTACTTATCTTTACATAGTTTGGTTTTTTCACCTCGTTCTACTTATTTTCGGAAGTAACTGCTCCAAGAAGTTTCAACATAGAAATCGTCGCGCCAGTTATACCTGTAACCTCTTTAATATTTGTCCCCTCATATAGTTTTTTGGGTTTCAAAATCTTTAAGCACTCACTCGCGCTCACATTCCAAAGTCTAATTGTATCGTCAGTGCTGCTACTAGCCAAAGTTTGATTATCTGGGCTAAAGGCTACTGACCAGACGAAAGCCGAATGTCCACGTAAGGTTTTTTTGCACTCACCAGTACTGACATCCCACAACTTTATTGTGTGATCAGGACTGCTACTGGCTAGGGTTTGACCATCTTCACTAAAAGCGACTGTTTTAACGATAGAATTATTCTCACCAACCTTAAAAATCTTGAAACAAGTACTATTTCTGACACTCCACAACCGGATTGTTCCGTCATAACCACCACTTGCCAGCAGTTCACCATCTGGACTAAAAGCAATTGACCAAACCCAATTTTTATGTCCTTTTAGGGTTTCTTTGCACTCACCAGTACTAACATCCCACAACTTTATTGTGTGATCCCATCCACCACTCGCCACTATCCTCCCATGTGGACTGAAGGCGACTGATGCAACCGCAGCATGATGTCCCAGGAAAGTTTGTAAGGCTTGACCCGTATTCACATCCCATAGCCTCACCGTTTGATCGTCACTGCCGCTTACCAACGTTTGCCCATCTTGACTGAAGGCGACTGACGTAACCGCAGCACGATGTCCCAAGAAAGTTTGCAAGGCTTGACCTGTATTCACATCCCATAGCTTCATCGTTTGATCGTCACTGCCGCTTATCAACATTTGCCCATCTCGACTGAAGGCAACTGATCGAACTGCACCACGATGTCTCAGGAAAGTTTGCAAGGCTTGACCTGTATTCACATCCCATAGTCTCACCGCGCGGTCTTGGCTGCCACTTGCCAGCGTCCTTCTATCTGAACTGAAGGCAACTGACCAGGAATGGCTAGTATACCCAATGAAAGTTTTAAGACATTGACCAGTGCTAACGTTCCATACTTTTATGGTTTGGTCATCACTACTACTGGCAAGAAGATCGCCTTGCAAATTAAAGGCAACAGAAAGCACCCAACCAGAATGTCCTTCAAGAATTCTAAGACATTGACCAGTGCTAATGTTCCATAGCCTCACCGTCTGGTCGAGACTACCACTAGCGATGAAATTGTCTTGAGGACTAATTGCAGATGACCAAACCGGAGCACGATGCCCATGTAGACTTTTAATACATTCACCAGTGTTTAAGTCCCACAACTTCACTGTGTGGTCATCACTACTACTCACTAGTGTCTGGCCGTCAGAACTGAAAGTGATTGACCGTACCCCATCATCATGTCCATGAAAAATTCTTTTGCATTCATCAGTACCAATATCCCACAACCTGACTGTGTTGTCATCGCTACCGCTGGCTAGGGTCTGTCCGTCTGGACTAAAGGCTACTGATATTACCCAATTTGTATGTCCCGAAAAAGTTCTAAGGCATTCACCAGTGCTAACACTCCATAGCTTTATTGTGCGATCGTTACTGGCACTGACTAACGTGTTACCATCCGGACTAAAGGCTACTGACCAAATCTCATTACTATGTTTTTGAAACGTTTTCAGACATTGCCCTCTACTAATATCCCACAGGCGCACGGTATAGTCACTGCTTCCACTAGCAAGGATACTACCATCCGGACTAAAGGCTAGTGACGGAATCCAATTAGTGTGCCCCTTACAAGTTAGAAGGTGCTTCCAATCCGAAACTTGGTAAAAGTGGATCTCACCACCAGTATCACCCATTGCCAAAAGTTTTCCATCAGGGCTAAAGGCTACCGACGAAACACCACCAAAGGTTTCAGCAAAAACAGACCTATCAAAATTGGCGTTTTGAAAATTGACATAGTGCAATTTCACATTCCGCAGGTCTGCTTGCCAAACACTCAGAAAAGAAAAATCATAACCGCTGAGGTCAGTTCCTAAATAACAAAGCAGATTGAGAATATTTCCAGTTGTATAACTGTGTTCTAGCGGTGATGTTTCTCGTGACTTTTCTATAATTTCAGTCAGCTGATTTTCAAGGTTTCTTTTGCTTCTCAAGACAGCCAGCAACCCATCTATAACTGGCTTCAGAATCAAGCGAATTTGAGTTTCCCTCACATAATCTTTGGCTGTCGCCTTTATTAAGGCATGACACCTAAACAAATCAAGATTCTGAGTTTCAATCTCCTGACAAACTATCTCTATCAATCGCTGAGTAACATACTCCATGACTACAGGTTGTAGTGTGAAAAGTGCTGTGCTTTTCTCTACCAACGATCGCCTTACCAGAGACTCCAGAGCCTCCAGTAAATTTTGTGGTGGAATTGGTGATACGATATCCTGTCGTATTTCTGATAGCGAAACTGGCTCACGATTGATTGCTAGCCAGTACATGATATCCTTCTCTAAATTTGCCAAGCGCGAAAACTGCTGGTCTAGCAGATCGCGAATGCTGCCAAAAACAGCCGTGTAATGTTGGAGAAATTCAGCAACATTACCATCAAACACATCTTGTATCGTTGTAGCCACTATCTTCAAAGCTAGGGCATTACCTGCATAACGCTCGACTACTGCTGGTAATTCTGACTCTGAGCCAGAAAAACCCTTGGCTTCAAAGATTTTTTGCCCTGCTACTACCTCTAAACCACTGAGTTGTAATGAGCGAACAGCCAGTGTTTCTCCTCCAAGTGAGGCTACATCTTTGGGTTTTTCACGAGAAGTCAGCAACAAGGTGCTTTGATGCATGACTTGTCCTAATCGTTTGATCAGTAAGCCGTAATCTTCATAGCCTTCTCGATAGCATCCTGCATAAGCGCCTGTTTGCAAAATAGTCTCAACATTATCTAATACGATTAGACAGGGCTGTTGTTGCAAATATTCAATTAATTGTGATATTCTACCATCTACACTTTTTGGTAAATCAATTTCTAAAACCTGCTCATTAGAGAAAAATTGAATTAAGTTGGCCAGCAGGTCAAAAAGTGGGGGAGCATTGTAGAGCGATCGCCAAATAACATACTCAAACCATCCTTGAACTTTTTGTGCTAGCTTGGCAGCTACAGAGGTTTTACCGATTCCTCCCATTCCCAACAGCGCCACTACTCGACAGCGTTCCTGGATCAGCCATTGCTCTAAGAGAGCAAGTTCATCTGTGCGTCCATAGAAAACAGATACATCCACCATCTCTCCCCAATCAACGCGCTTAGGGGCGTTCAAGCCTTCCTGCCCTTTGAAATCAGAGTCTGGGCTTGTATAATCGCTTTTATCCAGTTCTAAATTAAACATCATAAACAAACGAACAAGCGTCCGTTTGTCAACCCCGGTTTCGCGAGTTAGTATCTTCCTAAAGGTGACAGGAGTGATCCCAGCCTGTTCGCTTAATTCTTCTAAGGTAAACTTGAAGCCATTGTTGTTCCTAAATTCCCACTCAAGTTTGGCATTCTGAAGTTTTTGCCAGCCTTCACGGGTCAGTATAAGCCCACGATTGCGTTTGGGTTTCTCCTGTTTCATAATTTCTTAGCAAGAATTGTATTTGGAGTAATGGCTTCTACAGTTTGCGTATATGAAAAGGGATTCTTAATAAATTAGAGTTGTTGCTAAATCAGCTAAAAAATCGGTAAAACCCAGTCACAGTTAAAATTGAACTACACTTGATTTAGAATAGTTAAAACGTAAAGATTACAACATATTGAGCTACTTTAGGCGTTATTAAGGAACGTGGATTTATTAACTTACAATTCTTGCTCATCGGCTAACCTGGTATTTATAAAGTCTTTAAACCAAGTTTTTTAGTTTATTTAATTTACATTCATAAGGGACAATTCTACTATTGCCAAACTTAGAGTTTATTTATAAAATACATCTTAAGTTTTAGACTACATTAATGCAGTATAAAGCAACATTAATAGCGGTGTGTTAAGGGGCAAATATATATTCTTGAATTAGTCCAGTAATTACACCTCCCATTGCGCCTAAAGCAGCCTAATTAAATTGAATGTTTGTTTTCTAAATTACCTCTGAATAAGGAATAAATAGAGTAATCTGTTACCCAAAACCCCTAATTATATGGATAAATATCCACCGTATAGGTTAGCAGGTATTTACTCTAATGGGAGCAAATTTGAATGCGCTATCCTAATCTTAGGATTATCTTTGCATCCAATAGAATTTTTATGTAATAGTAATTGAAAAGTAATTAAAAGTCAATGACAATGCCCAGAAAAAACGCTGCTAATTTAACGATTCAGTTGTCGCTGGAGGAGAAAATCATTTTGGAGGAATATTGTGATAAAATGCAGCGAACAAAGAGCGATGTAATTAGAGAGATGGTACGCTCACTTAAAAAATATTTAGAAGGCAGCTAAAATTGTCGATAAGTTTGGAAACTCATATTTAGAAGGTAAGCTTTCACGTATTTAATTTTTCCGAGCGAAATTCGCCAGATAGGGAATTCAGCCTAGGGCGACCGCATAATGTCAATAAGCAAAGCATACTCTCAACAGAGTTAAAACTAATGTCATTAAATATTGCGAAAAGTTTAGGCGTTGGCGTAGCCTGCCGCAGGCATCGCCTTGGGGCTTAAAAAATAATCAAACGCGAAAGGAAAGATTTTTTCGTTGGTTCTTAACTTTCGTTACGATCAAGAGTAATTTAGATGCGTTTGCCCTGGAATTCAGCCTTAAAGTTATAAGCTACTCGTCATTCATTTTTCCAGAATGATTGGCTTGTAGTAAGGGCTGAAGCACTGCTTGAAATTATTGAATCTGTCCTCTTAGCCATTGGTAAATTTAGCGCTGAAAGGAATCTCATATCTTGCACCTCTAAGTGCAACCCCAGGTAAAGTCCAAAGATGCGCGATAAAGCTACCCAATTTTTATGGGTTTTTATAGCTATCCGTTGCAATTCTGTCTCATAGGGTAGATTGGTTTTATCCCGTGAGAGAAAATGACCTCTCGATTTTGTGGTTAGTCTTGTAAAGGTAACGAGCGCGGAGGGATTTGAACCCCCGACCCACAGAACCGGAATCTGTTGCTCTATCCACTGAGCTACGCGCCCTCATTATTTTCGATTCTAGCACATCTGCGCTCAGATTTGCGGTTGAATTGGCAATGACTTAAAGATAATCAGTGGGGTTAACTGGTGTACCATTGCGACGCACTTCAAAGTGGAGGTGGGGGCCAGTTGAGAAACCTGTGGAACCGACAGCACCGATCGCTTGTCCGCGTTCAACTGCTTGTCCTTCGGTGACATACAACTCGCTGGTATGACCGTAGAGTGTCGTCAGACCATTGCCGTGGTTGATAATTACTGCTCTGCCATAGCCACCATACCACCCAGCAAAAATTACTTTTCCTGAATCAGCTGCCCGAATTTTACTGCCATAGCTAGCGGCAAAATCTAAGCCGGCGTGAAAGCGACGATAGCCAAGAATAGGGTGTATCCGCCAGCCAAAGGGACTGCTAGTAGGAGCATCGCTGGGATATGTCATTACACCAGTTCCCCGGATGATGATATTTGTACGGCTGTTGGTTTTTGTTTGGGCTTCTTCTGAGGAGCTGGCTTCTGCTACTTTTTGTTGAATCAAAACTTCGAGATTTTTCGATTCCCTTTCTAGCTGATTTTGTGCTGCTTCCAAGGCTAGGCGATCGCTATTGAGGCGTTGAATCAATTCTGATTGTGACTCCGCCTGAGTTTGATAACCGGCTTTTTGTGCCAGCAATTGCTCACGAATCAAGGCAATTTCGTTTTTTTGTTGTTCTATGCCCGTTTTTTGTTGATTTATCAGGTTTGCTTGGGCGTTGAGTTTCACCAAAATTTGCTCGTCTGCCTGATACACTAACTTCAACTGATGACGACGACTAATAAAATCGCTGATATTTTCACTTTGGAGCAAAACTGCCCAGCCAACAGATGCAGGCGATCGCTGGAGATAACGCAATCGTGCTACTGTTGCTATTTGTCGCTCCTCGTAGGAACGTTGTGCTACAGCTAAATCAGCTTCCAACTGTTGGAGGCGTTGGGTGGCGAGTTGTAATCGAGATTCGCTCTCTTGAATGTAGCTATCTGTAGTTTGCAGGTTTTGCTTTAAACCAGTGAGGTGTTTTTGGGCCTCTTGTTGGAGATTTGTTAAGCGATTGCGATCTTTAACCACACTCTGACGCTGCTGGTTCATTTGTTGCTGCTGTTGTCGCAGAGTATCAATAGACCCGGCGGAAGTTGCGTGTACTGGAATTAATGACCAAAAAATCCACAAAATGCAGCAAAATACAAGACATAAACAGCCAAAAATCAAATTTTTACCTAGAAATCGCGCTCTCATAGCGTGAGCCTAACTAAAACGATGCTTTCAAACACTATGAGGATTATTCCCAAAATTTGATTCACCCACTCCATGTATCAAATTGATCTGCCAAGTTGTAACACAAAGATTCTTGCTATGTCAGCATTGAACAGGTATATAAGGAGGGAGGTATGGATGAACACGCGCAAAGCAATTCTTTTAATTACTTTGGTTTTTCCTGGGTTGGCGGTGGTGGGAGTATCACTTTATTGGTTTAACCTGGATTATGCAGGACTAATCAAAGCTGAAAACTATGTGACTAACCTAGTAGAAGTCGGAAAAGTTAATGATAGGCAGTTAGAGTATGCCTACCATCGCACCTACATTCATCGCATCAATGTATTTGCTGATGGGACTTGGGGATTACTGGGAGGAGTAATCACAGCGCTAGGGATACATGGATTAGTAACGGTTAAGGATTGTCCAAGAAATGAATTAACCGCAGAGGCGCAGAGAACACAGAGTGAGGAGAAATAGAGAAGATTTTGGCGTTAGTTAATGCTGTTTCTGCTAGAGTTTCAATTAACCCAAAAGTTATAATTTAGCACGGGCTAAATACCCCGCGATCACTAATAGGACTTAGGGCTGATGCAAAGGCAAGAAAAAATTTCACAAGTAATAGTGACTGCTGGGCAGATGCGCGATATTGAAGATCGGATCTTTGCAGCAGGAATGCCTGTAGTAGCTTTAATGGAAAAGGTGGCGGGATTAGTTGCCCGCCGGATTCAAGAGATTCCCTCAATTCCCTGTAAAAAAGGGTTGCTGCAAACGGTGGGATCTCGTGTTGGAATTCTTGTCGGCCCTGGTCATAATGGTGGGGATGCTTTAGTAGTAGCCCGTGAATTGCACTTTCGTGGGTATGAGGTTTGGATTTATTCTCCTTTCTCTAAGTTTAAGGAATTAACTTCGCAGCACTTGCAGTATGCTCAGAGTTTGGGCATTCCAATTTATCAAGCAATTGAGCATCTGCCAGATTCTGATTTGTTGATTGATGGCTTGTTTGGGTTTGGTTTAGAAAGAAATCTGACTGATCCTATTGCCTCTGCAATTAATCAGTTAAATGAATTGTCTGTGCCGATTTATAGTATTGATTTACCTTCAGGTTTACACACCGACACTGGCATTGTATTAGGAACTGCCATTCGCGCCACTCACACTTTTTGCTTGGGTTTATGGAAACTAGCTTTCTTCCAAGATCGGGCGCTGGAATATGTTGGCAAAGCTGAGTTAATCGATTTTGATATTCCTTTAGCTGATGTAGAAGCTGTTCTCAAAGATGCACCCAGCATTAAACGGATTACACCAGCAACGGCACTCGCTACTTTACCCTTACCTCGCCCACCAGTTACCCACAAATATAAGGAAGGACATTTACTCCTGATTTGCGGTTCGCGGCGCTATGCAGGTGGAGCAATTTTAACTGGTTTGGGTGCTAGGGCTAGTGGTGTAGGGATGCTTTCTATTGCTGTACCCGAATCGCTAAAATCTCTTTTGGTGTCGCACTTGCCAGAAGCGCTAATTGTCGGTTGTCCAGAGACGGAAAGTGGAGCGATCGCTCAATTGCAATTACCCGACAAAACCGATCTGACTTCCTTTAATGCGATCGCTTGTGGCCCCGGTTTAACACGAGATGCTACTCCCATTGTGCAAGAGGTCATAGAAAGCGATCGCCCTTTGATTCTCGATGCTGATGGTTTAAATATTTTGGCACAAATGGGAGCGATCGCCACTTTAAAAAAACGTCTTGCCATAACTGTACTCACACCCCATACTGGCGAATTCCAGCGATTGTTTCCTGATATCGCCGATGCTAATAAACATGACACAGTGAAAGCAGCACAAGAAGCAGCCTTAAAAAGTGGGGCGGTGGTGTTATTGAAAGGGGCGAGAACTGCGATCGCAAACCCTCAAGGTGGCATTTGGATGATTAGTGAAAGCACACCCGCTCTGGCACGTGGAGGTAGCGGTGACGTATTAACTGGGCTATTAGGTGGATTGTTGGCACAAGCCGCAACTAAACAGATTTCTGTAGAAGATATTGTGGCAACTGCCGCTTGGTGGCATTCACAAGCCGGGATAATAGCCGCCCAAGAGCGGACTGAATTGGGTGTAGATGCGTTTACGTTGACACAATATTTACTAAAAGTTCTCAGTTTAGTTACTATACCTTAGCCAAAATAAGATGTTGGGATCAGGTAATAGGCAAATATGGTTTTCGAGTACACTAACGCATTTGTCACCATAGGATCGGTTAATTTCGATAAATTAGTAGATTTTTATACTAAATTTCTGGAGCAAAAAGCAGTTATTTTGATTCCGAATGTCTATGCTGAGTTTAATTTGGTTGGTATGCAATTAGGTATTTTTAAACCCAAAAAGACAAACGAATCGGAATTTGAAGCGATGTCTAACGACAGCCCACTTGGTGTCTACGCCAAAAGTAAGATAAGTTTGTGTTTAGAAGTGAGTAACTTAAAAGATGCGATCACTCACCTAACAGCTTTAGGCTATCCTCCACCAGGGAATATTTCTACTGCTTCCCACGGCAGAGAAATTTATGCCTATGACCCTGATGGCAATCGTCTGATTTTACATCAAGCTGCTACTACAGAGAGTCATTAGTCACTGGTTTTGGACAAATGACTAATGACAAATGACAAATGACAAAGGACAAATAAAAAAATGGCTATAACTCAAAACTATAGATTAAACGTAATTCAATGGTATCCAGGTCACATTGCGAAAGCGGAAAAAAAGCTAAAAGAACAGCTGAAGCGTGTAGATGTGGTATTTGAGGTACGAGATGCCCGAATTCCCTTAGCGACTCATCATCCCCAAATAGGTGAGTGGGTAGAGGGTAAGACACGGGTATTGATACTTAACCGAGTAGATATGATTACGCCGCAAATGCGATCGCTGTGGATAGATTGGTTTAAACGTCAAGGGGAAGTCCCTTATTTTACCAACGCTCAACATGGTAAAGGTATAGCAGAAGTGGCGCGGGCAGCGCAAGCGGCCGGAGTAGAACTAAATCAAAGAAGAAGCGATCGCGGAATGTTACCTCGTCCAGTCCGGGCTGTGGTAATTGGTTTTCCCAATGTTGGTAAATCAGCTTTGATTAACCGCCTTTTAGGACGGCGAGTAGTGGAAAGTGCGGCCCGTCCTGGGGTAACTCGCCAATTGCGCTGGGTGCGAATTTCCGAACATTTGGAATTGTTAGATGCTCCTGGTGTCATCCCTCTAAGGTTGGAAGACCAAGATGCAGCATTGAAATTAGCCATTTGTGATGATATCGGCGAAGCATCTTACGATAATCAGCTAGTAGCAGCAGCCTTGGTGGATTTATTCAACTACTTGGAAGCCGTAACTACAGATTTGTTACCGAGGAAACCATTACAGTCCCGCTACCAACTCGATTCGACCTCAGACACCGGAGATACTTATTTACACGCCTTGGCAGAGCATCGTTACAAAGGTGATGTAGAGCGTGCTGCAAGGCAACTTTTAACAGATTTTCGTAAGGGGTTATTAGGTGAAATGAGTTTGGAACTACCGCCTAATTAAATCAACTGCTTATAGAGGAAATCGTTTGACAGATATTTTGCGGAAGTCCTACAAACCTCCAGCAAAATAGCCTGATTCAATGTAACATCTGTCACATACAGTTGTCGGAATGCAGTTAACAGTGTCATAAAGAAAAGGCGAAGGTTAACCTGTAGGGTAGAACTTACCTGAGAGTTGCTTGCACCTCTAGCTTTGATGGATCACACTCATGACTGAACTCACGCTACGCCTAAAAGAGGGAGAAACGGAGACAACGATCGCAGTCGATCAAGGTACATTTACAATTGGTCGTTTGCCGGAATGTAACTTGTACTTACCTTTTGCTGGAGTCTCCCGCAACCATGCTCGCCTGCTGAAAACAGCAGACGGTGTGTGGACTATTGAGGATCTAGGCAGCAAAAACGGGACGCAAGTCAATAAATATCTGATTAACTGTCCCCAAGAGTTGCATCATGGTGATATCGTTTGGTTGGGCAATGTTAGCCTGGTAGTAATGCTCACAAGCGCTGTTGATCAATCGATACCTGAGTATCAGGCAAGTTCGGAAAATAACGAGCAGAGAACAATTCTGCACAATGTCGAACAATTACAACAGCAATGGATTGCAGCTGATAGCAAGGATGGGAATATCAGCAATAAGGACAAAACCATTGCCCGTCTCAAAGACTTAGTAGACATAGCGAAAAATCTCTGTGCGGCGGCATCTATAGAAGAAATTTTTTCTCAAGTGCAGCAAGTAGTTTTTCGTTACCTTGATAGTATCGATCGCTTGGCACTGTTAATTGATGTTAATGGTTGCGGTCAATTAGAGTTAGTGAACGCTGCTACAAGAAATATTTCCCAACAAAAACATCTCCCCTCAGATGGAAGTTGGATCAGTCGGAGTATCTGTCAAAAGGTATTTGAAGAAAAAGTTGTGATTCAAACCGCCGATACCCATCAGGATGAACGGTTTGCTAGTGAACAGAGTATTTTAGTCAAAGGCATTCGTAGCGCGATGGCAGTGCCTTTATGGGATGAAAATAAAGTTGTAGGCGTACTCTATGCTGATGCCAATCTTTCTTCTTACCATTGGGCAAATGAAGGCGAGGAAGAACTCAGCTTTTTTTCGGCTTTAGCAAACCTTGTAGCTTCGAGTGTGCAGCGTTGGCTACTAGTAGAGAAACTCAAAACTGAAGAGATGATTCGTCACCGATTAGAACGCTATCATTCTCCAGCAGTTGTGCAGCAGTTGATATCTGTAGGCGGATTACCGGGTGGTCGTTTAGCACCAGCCGAGAGCGAAATCAGTATCTTATTTGCAGATTTAGTGGGTTTTACAGCAATTTCTGAACGGTTAACACCAACTGCGATCGCTCAACTATTAAATAATTTATTTGAAGAAATGCTCAAAGAAGTGTTTACTTGCGGCGGCACTTTAGATAAGTATATTGGCGATTGTATTATGGCATTTTTTGGCGCTCCAGAACCGCAAGCAGATCACGCCGATCGCGCTGTTACTGCTGCCAAAGGAATGCTCACTCGCCTCGAACATTTAAACGCCAATGGTTTTTGGCACGAACCCCTGCAATTACGGATTGCGATCAATAGCGGTAAGGCCGTTGTGGGAGATGTCGGTAGTTCCCAAAGGGTAGATTATACGGCATTAGGCGCGACGATTAATCTTGCGGCTCGCATGGAAGCAGTTTGTCCTCCTAGTGAATGCGTAATTAGTCAAGCCACTCATAAAATGCTTTCACTGCCTGAAGATTTCCAGGAAATGGGAGACTATCGTTTCAAAGGTATTGATCGATTAGTTAAGGTTTATCAAACAAAATTGCAGCCAGTGCCAACAATAATTAATCCATTTATTAATCTTTAGCTATTTGGCATGGGGGATTGAGGCACAGATTATTTAGCAAACCTAACAAAGCAAAACTTAAAGAATATCTGCCTCATACCTTGTTCAAATCATTTCTTAAAACATTTGCCTACTGTTTTCTGCTTTCTGATTGCCTAAAAACTAGAAAGATATGAAGAATACATCAAGCTCAGTATTTACATATACATTTTTCTACAAATAATGTGAAGAATATGCAAAGATGCGTATTTAAACATAGATACCTAAGTAATATTATCTTGACTAAAGCATCAGAATTCGGCGACTATTTGTGCCCAAAAACATCACGAATAGCAACTTTAGAACTGAATTTACTGAACAAATCAATTAAGGAAAGCTATGGCAAATATCATTGGAACCAACGGTAATGATACCCTACTAGGCACTAACAGCGCCGACACGATTAACGGTCTAACGGGGGACGATACTATCACAGGCAAAGAGGACTTCGACACCTTAACTGGTGGTGGTGGCAAAGATATATTTGTTTACAACGAAGGTGACGGCACAGATACCATCACTGATTTTGGTGGGGTAGGTAAAACAACAAGCCCAACAGCAGCAGCTATTGCCAAAGTGGATACAATCAAATTCCAAGGTGTTGACTTGACTGCCCGAAATATGGTGCTTACCCAGAATGACAGCAATCTGGAAATCACCTTTGCAACGAACTTTTTTAGGGGCACAGTCATCATCCTGCGAAACTTTGCCCTGGAAAACCTGGAAAACCTCAGCAAATCTACTGGTGCTACTGTAGATTTGGGCAATATTCTATTTGATGGGCAAACTAGCATTACTGACAGCTTTGATGTCTTCAATGCCAACTCTACCCAAACCACCATATTCAACAAGAACACAGTCACGTTCCTTAACGACCTAGATAATAATGTCAACGGTTTTGACAACTCAGATGATGTCATCAATGGTCAAGACGGTGATGACATCATTGACGGCAAGAGTGGCAACGACCTTTTAAGGGGTAGTGCGGGGAATGATACTCTCATTGGTGGTGTGGGCGATGATACTCTCATTGGAGAAATCAATGATAATTACTATTACTATCCAATAGCCAAGAATTTACTCTCTGGGGGCGATGGCAATGATATTCTCATTGGTGATGCGGGGGATACCTTAGATGGTGGCAATGGGAATGACACGTTCTATGGTTATTTTGGTCGTCAAAATGGGAATCTTTACAATATGTTGATGACTGGTGGCGGCGGCAAGGATAAATTTATTTTAGAGTATGATTATAGGGGCGATAGTACCATTACCATCACCGATTTTGGTGGCATTGGTAAAGGCTCAAACCCATCAGATGCGACGCTCGCCTCCTTAGACACCTTGCAATTTCAAGATGATTTTAGCTTCACTGCCAGAAGTCTGCTATTAACTCAAAATGGTAATAACTTAGAAATCACTTTTCAAACGGAGTTTTATTCCAAAATAATCCTGCAAAACTTTGCCCTGGAAAACTTAGACAATTTAGCCCAAGTCGGTAATATCCTGTTTGGTGGGCAAACTAACATCACGGACAGCTTTGATGTTTTCAATGCTAACTCCACCCAAAGTACTATTTTCAACAAGAACACAGTTACTTTCCTTAACGACCTAAACAACAATGTCAAAGGTTTTGATAACTCAGATGATGTTATCAATGGTCAGGGGGGTAATGACATCATTGACGGCAAGAGTGGAAACGACCTTTTGAGGGGTGGTACGGGAAATAATACCCTCATTGGTGGTACTGGTGATGATACCTTGAGTGCTGATTATCCAACAGGCGATAACCTACTGGATGGGGGCGATGGCAATGATTTTCTCTCCACCTCTGGCGCATTGCAAGGGCGCGGCAACTACGGAAGCTATTTAGCGGGCTATACGTCTGGCAATAACACTCTCAATGGTGGTGCTGGTGACGATTCCTTGCGTGCTGATTATTCATCTTCATCAGCTAATAACCTTCTTTCTGGGGGGGATGGCAATGATTTTCTCTCGGCTTCTGGCTTGTTTGACTTTGACTCCGGATCGATTGTCACATCTGGTAATAATACCCTCAACGGTGGCGCTGGTAACGATACCTTGCTTGCTGATTTTTCAGAAGGCGATAATCTACTCAATGGTGGCGATGGCAATGATTATCTCTCTGCCTCGACTAGCGGATACAGCTATGATTACGCAGGTATTATTACCTTAGGAAATAACACCCTCAACGGTGGTGCTGGGGACGACACCATAAATATTGACTTTTCATCAGGTGATAATCTACTTGATGGTGGCGATGGCAATGATATTCTCTCCGCCCTTAGCGCCTCAGGAAATAACATCCTCATAGGTGGCGATGGCAATGATATCCTCATCGGTGGGAGTGGTAATGATACCCTTTATGGAGGGGATGGTAATGATACCTTTGTTTTTGATACTTTGTTCAAGATTTTCAATGTAGGCGTTGATACTATTTATGACTTCAACGCGACTAATGATGTGATTCAAATATCGGCTCTTAGTTTTGGTGGTGGGTTATCAATACCTTCACTAGAAGCAAATCAGTTTACCATCGGAACATCTGCAACCACAAGCAATCAACGATTTATTTATGACAATATTAAAGGTGGACTGTACTTTGACCTTGATGGCAGTGCGGGTGCATTTACCCAGGTAAAATTTGCACAACTATCATCTGGATTATCACTAACCAAAAACAATTTTGTGGTTGTTTAATCGTAATTAGCACTTTGTGAACTACCCACACTGTACCGTTATATCAGTGTGGGTTTCTAACTTCACGGAGGAATGCCGCATTTTAGACTTATGTCCGCGAATTGGTCTAGAATTTATCACTATTAATACTTAAGCAATTGGTATATTTTGTTTCAAAGATAATTGAAAAATTGTAATACTAAGCGACTAATTTTTGCTTAAAAGACTAAAATTTGGGTGTAGCTTCCAGAATTGATCTGTGTAACACTAGGAAGCCTACCTGAAGCTATTTTTTAACGGGAGGTCAGGTAATGGCGATCGCTACCATCAATCCCGCCAGTGGGGAGACGCTCAAGACCTTTGAGGCGCTCAATGATACAGAAATTGTTGCTAAACTCGATTTGGCCAATCAGGCTTTTGAAAAGTATCGTCAGACTGATTTTTCTGAGCGATCGCAATGGCTACAAAAGGCTGCTGATATTTTAGAGCAAGACAAAGCAGAATTTGCTAAGTTAATGACTCTAGAAATGGGTAAGCCATTTAAAGCTGCGATCGCAGAAGTCGAAAAATGCGCCGCCGTCTGTCGCTATTATGCCGAACACGCCCCTAGTTTTTTGGCTGATGTCAGTGTAAAAACTGATGCCAGCCAGAGTTTTGTACGTTATCAACCAATGGGTGCAATTCTCGCGGTGATGCCGTGGAATTTCCCCTTTTGGCAAGTGTTCCGCTTTGCTGCACCAGCACTAATGGCGGGAAATGTCGGCTTACTCAAACACGCTTCCAACGTACCGCAGTGTGCCTTGGCAATTGAAGATATTATCCGACGCGCAGGTTTTCCTGAAGGTGCGTTTCAAACTCTATTAATAGGCGCTGCCAAAGTTGCCGATTTAATGGCTGATGACCGCGTAAAAGCTGCCACCTTAACCGGAAGCGAACCAGCAGGCATATCCCTCGCTGTCGCCGCCGGCAAACAAATTAAAAAAACCGTTTTGGAATTGGGAGGAAGCGATCCATTTATTGTGTTAGAAAGTGCTGACTTAGAGACAGCAGTTGTCACAGCTACTACAGCACGGATGTTGAATAACGGGCAATCATGTATTGCAGCGAAACGTTTTATTGTCGCAGAAGCGATCGCAGATCAATTTGAAAAATTGCTTTTAGAAAAATTCGAGGCGCTAAAAGTAGGCGATCCTATGGAACCGGATACGGATTTAGGGCCACTGGCAACACCTGGTATTCTCCAGGATTTAGATCAACAAGTGCAAGCTGCTACCAAAAGTGGTGGAAAAGTCCTCACCGGCGGACATCCTTTATCAGATCGTCCAGGGAACTTTTATCCGCCAACGATTATCATAGATATCCCGCCGGAAGCAGCAATTGCAAAAGAAGAATTCTTTGGTCCAGTAGCCTTGTTATTCCGGGTTCCTGATATCGATGCTGCCATTAAACTCGCTAATGACAGCCCCTTTGGATTAGGTGCAAGCGCTTGGACAACAAATGACCAAGAATGCGATCGCTTAGTTGCAGAAATCGAAGCAGGTGCCGTATTTATCAACAGTATGGTCAAATCCGATCCTCGGTTGCCCTTTGGTGGCATCAAGCGTTCTGGATATGGCAGAGAATTGAGTATCCAAGGTATACATGAGTTTGTCAATGTGAAAACCGTGTGGGTGAAGTGATTAGTCATGAGTCATTTGTCATTGGTCATTGGTCATTAGTCATTAGTCATTGATCAAAGGACAAATGACTAATGACAAAGAACAAAAGTCTTATTCGTTAATAGAGTTGTCGGGAAATAAAATGAATACAGCAGAGTTATTGGTGCAGTGCCTAGAAAATGAAGGAGTGCAATATATTTTTGGACTTCCCGGTGAAGAAAATCTTCACGTTTTGGAAGCGCTAAAACATTCTTCAATTAAATTTATTACAACTCGTCATGAACAGGGTGCAGCATTCATGGCGGATGTCTACGGACGCTTAACCGGAAAAGCTGGGGTGTGTCTTTCTACTCTTGGCCCTGGGGCAACCAACTTGATGACTGGGGTCGCAGATGCTAACCTCGATGGTGCGCCTTTAGTGGCAATTACTGGTCAAGTGGGAACAGATAGAATGCACATCGAATCCCATCAATATTTAGATTTGGTGGCAATGTTTGCACCTGTTACTAAGTGGAATAAGCAGATTGTGCGACCGAGTATTACACCAGAAGTAGTACGGAAAGCATTTAAGCGATCGCAATCTGAAAAACCTGGTGCAGTTCACATCGATTTACCAGAAAATATTGCTGCTATGCCTGTTGAAGGCAAACCTTTACGTAAGGATAATAGCGAAAAAACTTATGCCTCTTTTGCTAGCATTCGGGCAGCAGCAGCCGCAATTTGCCAAGCAGTTAACCCATTAATCTTAGTCGGAAATGGGGCAATTCGCGCTCATGCTAGTGATGCCGTCACCCAATTTGCTACCTTGCTGAATATACCTGTTGCTAATACCTTCATGGGTAAAGGCGTGATTCCCTACACACATCAACTGGCTTTGTGGTCAGTGGGATTACAGCAAAGAGACTTTATTACCTGTGCCTTTGACAACACAGACTTAGTAATTGCGATCGGCTATGATTTAATTGAGTTTTCCCCGAAAAAATGGAATCGGAATGGTGAAATTCCGATTGTGCATATTGGGGTAAGTCCGGCGGAAATTGATAGTAGTTATATTCCTAACGCTGAAGTCGTGGGAGATATTTCAGATTCCCTCTATGAAATTTTAAAATTAGCAGATAGACAAGGTAAACCCGATCCTTTTGCCATTAGCTTAAGATCAGAGATTCGGGCTGATTACGAACAATATGCTAATGATGACGGATTTCCCATTAAGCCGCAAAAGTTAATTTATGACTTACGCAAAGTGATGGGCCCAGATGATATCGTCATCTCTGATGTTGGTGCACATAAAATGTGGATGGCCCGTCATTATCATTGCCACAGTCCCAATACTTGCATAATTTCCAACGGCTTCGCGGCTATGGGTATTGCCATTCCTGGCGCTTTAGCAGCAAAACTCGTTCATCCTAAGCGCAAAGTCGTTGCTGTAACAGGTGATGGCGGTTTTATGATGAATTCTCAGGAATTAGAAACAGCTTTACGTGTCGGTACGCCTTTTGTCACCATAATTTTCAATGATGGTGGCTATGGATTAATTGAATGGAAGCAAGAAAATCAATTTGGCAAAGGAAACTCATCTTTTGTGCATTTTAGCAATCCTGATTTTGTCAAATTTGCCGAAAGCATGGGTTTAAAAGGCTACCGAGTTGAATCGGCTTTAGATTTGATTCCCACACTCAAAGAAGCCCTCGCTCAAGATGTGCCCGCCGTAATAGATTGTCCCGTAGATTATCGGGAGAATCACCGCTTTAGTCAAAAAGCTGGCGAGTTGACTTGTGCGTTGTAAAAAGTTACGACTTAGGAGTTAAGAGTTATAACTGAGGAGTTAGGAGTTACAGCAGTTTTCTTTTACATAAAGTATAAAGCTACGGGTTTTGAGGCAGAGTTAGAAACTCTTTATATCTGAATTTTGAGTTCTACATTTTTTACCTCACTTACTTGCAATCTGCTGTATTTATTCCTAACTCCTTTTTTAGACGAAATAGGTTTTCAAAGATGATTTCAAGCATCAGTTATATCAGTGTTGTATGTGGCGTATTTGTATTAGTCAGTGTTAGCAGCTTTCATAAACCAGCTATAGCTACTATAAATAACCAGTCCCAACTAATAGCGCAAAGCCAGGGTAAAACCCAGGTACACTCAGTTTTTAAATCTATTTTGCCTAAATTAAAGCAAAAGACTCAGATTCGGGTTCTGTTACCGAAGTTTATTCCTGAATCAGATGGAGAAAATCGAATTTACGCAATTATAGAAGCTGCTACACAAAAAAACTACGAGATTTTACTCGGTTTCAGTCCTGATTGTAGTGGTGGAACTGCTTGTCGTCTAGGTGTGATTTCTGCTGAAGCAGTAACCCGCAAAACTCCCCGTCTTAGTGGTAAAGCTGTATCTTTAGCTAAGGGTATTACTGGCTATTTTGTGGATTTTACCTGTGGTGCTAATTGCTCAGATGCTACCTTGACTTGGAGACAACAGGGTGTGCAATATGTTGTTGGGTTAAAAGCAGGCGATCGCACTTCTTTGATAAAAATGGCTAATTCTGCGATTAATCCCTAACTAAGATCAGAGTTTGATTCTACTTCCCAGCGAAACAGCCGTGGTAATTGAGACACATCTATAACGTAGTTAACAATCCATAATACCAATTCAAAAATCAATAAATATCGTACCCATACCAACTCACTTTTAGAATCCAAAAGTGTTAAACCTTCATATAGCTGCCAGAAGCGGTAAGGCAAGTATATATAAGGAACCATTACCCACACTACATTTTGCAACTGCCTGAGTGTTACTATCTCAGAGATAATTTGCAACCCTAAGATAATAAAATACCAACCAAGCACAGTCAACACAGTGCGATCGCCCCACCATACACCCCACAATAGCATCACTACTAAGGGCAGCAATCCTCCTAGTAGTTGCACTGAGCCAAACCAGATTTTATACCAACCGGGAAATGGTAAAGGTAGAGTATAAGGCTTTGTGTGTTTCCACCCCCAGTTCACAACTACAATAAAAAGTGTGGCAATTACAAAAAAGAGGAGATTTTCTATTAATAGATAGAGGTTAATATTTAAGTAAGTCATGTCGCTTGGTTCCAAATTCAAAATTAATTTATTCCAATCTCCATAAATTACGAAAAATATTTTAACTTTTATTTGCTCTATTTTCTTGGATTACATGAACCATTGATGGCACTAAAGAAACAACTATAATTAATCCAATAATTGGTAGTAAATATTTATCTACTTGTTCAGGTGGCAGAGACTTTCCTAAGAAAAACCCTAATAGAGTGATGCCAAATGTCCAAAGAAAGCCACCAATTAAGTTGTAAGACATAAATGTTCGGTAGTGCATCGCACCAAGTCCAGCCACAATCGGCGCAAAAGTGCGAATTATCGGTGTAAACCTGGCCAAAACTAGTGTTTTTTTGCCATGTTTATGATAAAAATCCTGGGTTTTTACCAAGTGTTTTTTATGAAACAACCATGAATCTTCTTTCTGAAATAATTTTCTGCCAAATTTATGTCCTGTAGCGTAGCCAACATTATCACCAAGGACTGCACAAACAAAAGCACCAAAAATCAGAACCCAAATGTTAAACCCTGATTTCGGAAGAGATGCGAGAAATCCAGCAGTAAATAACAAACTATCTCCTGGCAGAAAAAAACCAACTAGCAAGCCAGATTCAGCGAAGATAATTGCCCATACCCCAAAGTAGCCAATTTTTGTAATTAGGTCTGGTAAATTTAAATGCATTAGAATTTTTTAGTTTTCAATAATATATCCACAACATCTTAACGTTTAGCAATTTTCCTGAATAAAAAGTAATATTAAATTTACGTAAAGTTCTTGTGTAATCTTGAAAATTTTAGTGACAGATGGCACATTTTGGGTTAAAGGTGCAAGATGCAAAGATATTTGAAAGTACTAAGACTATTTTGGGGTGCTGCGATCGCATCTGAGTTAGAGTATCGGATTAATTTTTTCATTGCGACCCTCACCAGCTTGGGAAATCTTGCGGGTAGTCTCTTTGGACTATTCTTGTTTTACCGCACTGGCTATACTTTTAGTGGTTGGTCATGGGAAGCAGCTTTAGTAGTTTTAGGAATTTTTACCTTATTACAAGGATTTTCTGCGACTTTTCTCGCGTCTAACTTGAATCGCATTGTCCGCCATGTCCAAGAAGGCACTTTGGACTTTATATTATTAAAACCTATCCGCAGCCAGTTTTGGCTTTCGACTCATACCCTTTCCCCTTGGGGACTGCCGGATCTAATTTTTGGTAGTATTATCATTGGCTATGCAGGTAAACGCCTTGGTGTAGGGATAAACGGCTATCTACTTGGTGTGCTGCCGTTATTGTTCAGCTTCGTGATTTTATACAGCCTGTGGTTTATGCTGGGAGCAATGAGTATCTGGTTTGTAAAAATATACAACGCTACTGATGTATTGCATGGTTTATTAGAAGCTGGACGATATCCCATAGCTGCATATCCCACGGCTTACCGCTTTTTCTTCACCTTTGTGATACCAGTTACTTTTTTAACTACAGTACCAGCACAAGTGTTGCTGGGTCGGAGTGAGATTAGCTGGTTAATAGGTGCGGCAATATTAGCCATAGCGTTGTTTTTCGCTTCTACTTGGTTTTGGCGGTTTGCGTTACGATTTTATACTAGTGCTTCGAGTTAGAGAGAATGAAAAGTAATCAAATTCCTCCTGGAAGCTTTGGTTTGCCTGTATTAGGTGAAACACTCTCCTTCGTTTTCGACCGCGATTTTGCCAAAAAGCGTTATCGCCAGTATGGGCCCATCTTCAAAACCCATCTTCTTGGCAGACCTACTGTAGTAATGGCAGGGCCGGAGGCATTAGAGTTCGTTTTGTCAAGCCATATCGAGAATTTTTCTTGGCGCGAGGGATGGCCTAATAATTTCAAGACATTACTCGGTGAATCGCTTTTTCTCCAAGATGGAGAGGAACACCGCAGAAACCGCCGCTTGATGATGCCGGCATTGCATGGTCCAGCATTGGTAAATTATGTCTCCGCAATGGAAGATATTACGCGCGGCTATCTCCAAAAGTGGGAGAAAAAACAGGAGTTTACTTGGTTCCAAGAGTTTAAACAGCTAACATTTGATATTGCCAGTCAATTATTGCTAGGTACGCATCCTGGGCCGGAATGTGTACGCCTTAGTCAGTTATTTACAACCTTGACGAATGGGCTATTTGTTATTAATCCGTTGCCATTACCATTTACGACATTTGGTAAAGCTATAGCGGCTCGTAATCAGATTTTAGAGCATCTCACTCAAGTTGTCAGAGAACGTCAGCAAAACCCAACTCAAGATACCATCAGCCTGTTGATAAAAGCTAAAGATGAAGATGGTAACAGCCTAAGTGAAAAAGAAATCATTGCCCAAGCGGTGCTGTTACTCTTCGCTGGACATGAAACTACTACTTCGATGCTGACTTGGTTATGTACAGAGTTAGCCCGTCATCCAGAAGTACTCGCAAAAGCAAGAGTTGAACAATTGCAACTTGCAAGTCAAGGTGATTTAGATTTAGAACAATTGGGTAAAATGCCCTATTTAGAGCCTGTCAAGAAACAACTTTTACAATTTATTATCTAGAAAGCTTACTGAGAAGGCATTTCTAGCTCAAAAGAGGCAAGGTTGTTACATGACAAGCTCTTAGAGCAGGTTTTATGGGAAGTTGAAAGATTGCATCAACCTGTCGGAGGTGGGTTTCGTGGTGTGATTAAAGACTTTGAGTTTAAAGGTTATCACATTCCTGCTGGTTGGCAGTTATACTACTCAATTGGAGTTACTCACCAAATTGAAGAAATATATTCTGAGCCAGAACTCTTTAACCCAGACCGTTTTAGTCCTCAACGGCAAGAACACAAAAAATATCCTTTTAGTTTAGTTGGTTTTGGCGGTGGTCCACGCATTTGTATTGGCATAGCTTTTGCCAAAATGGAAATGAAGATTGTTGCTGCTCATCTTCTACGTAGTTATCATTGGGAGATATTACCCAATCAAAGTTTAGAAGTAGTTGCTGTTCCCACTAATCGTCCTAAAGATGGGTTACGGGTTAGATTTCAACCTCGGTGAAATGTTTTATGGCATCTCAAATAGACATACATTTACCTAACGGAGTTTTGCAACGCTTACAAAATGCGAAAGATTATGTAGGCGAAAGCGTTAACTCTCTAAGTAACTCAGCACAACAAGTTGGGGACTCTTTGAAAGCAACAGCAACTACAACAACTGATAGAGCAATTGATACACTTACGACAAGTTTAGAACAAAGTTTGCAAACAGCGCAGCAATTTAAGAGTACAACATCGGGCGTAGTTAAAGATGCGATCGCATCTTCTACAAATGATTGGCTGACACAACACCCGATATTTTTTCGGTTAGTTCAAATACTAGGTTGGGCGACTAATCACCCAATTATTAGTATAGTGATTTTGCTGTTTGCACTTGCCTTGCTTTGGAGCATCATCAAAGCAATTGTCCGTTTAATTGAAACAGCTAGTTGGTCAATACTCCAAGTTCCGATAAAATTACTTCTGGCTTTGATTAAAGTTAGTTTTCTATCCTTAGCTAAAGTTGGCAGTTTTGGGATTCAAAAAATTACAGCTACTAAAACAACTGATAATTTGCCTACTTTAGTACCTGAAAATCTTCAAACCAATAAGCAACAACGATTAGTAGAAATTTCTAGTCGCTTAGAAGCAATTCAAAAAGAACAGCATGAGCTTTTACAAGAAGCAACAGAATTGATTGCTTCTGACACTATTGATATAGACATCTCCCAAATTAAACAGCTAAGAAGCGTTGAATCACATCTTGGCTGAGTTCGGCTGTGGAACCGGAGGCGACAATACCACCTTTTTGCATGGCGTAATAATAATCAGCTTGACGGACAAAGTGTAAATGTTGCTCTACCAATAAAACCGAAATACCAGTGGTTTCGACAATACGACGGACTGCGGCTTCAATTTCTAGGATGATGGAGGGTTGAATACCTTCAGTGGGTTCATCTAAGACGAGTAATTGAGGTTCTCCCATTAAAGCACGTGCGATCGCTAATTGTTGCTGCTGTCCCCCACTCAAATCACCACCCATCCGCGAAAGCATAGTTTTTAACACCGGGAATAAGCTAAAAACTTCCTCTGGAATTTCTGCTTTTTTAACTGGCTTGCGTCTGGCTTCCAACCCCAACAGCAGATTTTCTTTAACTGTCAATCGGGGGATAATCTCTCGTCCTTGGGGGACATAACCAATTCCCAACTTCGCCCTTTGGTCGGGAAATTTTGAGTTGATTAATTCTCCAGCTAAATTAATTGTTCCACTACGGGGTTTAAGTAAACCCATAATTGTTTTGAGTAATGTAGATTTACCTACACCATTGCGTCCAATCAGGCAGACCATTTGCCCAGATGGTACGCTTAAATCTACATTGCGGAGAATGTGGCTTTCGCCGTAGTAAACGTTAAGATTAGATATTTTTAGCATTAGAAATTACGTAGATATTAAAATTTCACGCAGAGGCAAAAAGAAAGATTTATTTGTTATGCTTTTGTTCAATAACCTCAATATGATAAGGTCATAATCCACTCAAATTGCAGAAACAAACTCGCTCACTGTAAGCCCCGCAGTGCGAATCAAACTTCGCAACGTTCCTTTCGCGCTCTCCTTCTTTAACCAGAATTATATGGCTTCCACTTTGGCGTGCAACTTCCCAACCAAATGACTCAAACACACGAACAACTTCACGTCCGTTAAGAACAGGAATAGCAGAGGCCATAACTAAGCCACAACCTCTACTTGGTGAGTCTCTATCGTAAGTGGCAAACCGCGCTCGGCACGAACTTGTAGACAAGCAGCTATTGCATCTTTGATATTTTCTAGTGCTTCTTTCTTAGTCTGACCTTGACTCACACAACCCGGAATACTGGGGCACTCTACAATCCATGCACCATCTTCATCACGATCAACTGTTACATTAAACCTCATATTTCCTCATACACTAAGCTTGTGACTATAGTATATCTACAGTATGTGATAGTCTGTCTAAGGTAAGAAGGTAAAGCAAATGACGAAAACCCAAAAACTGCTAACCTTTGAGGAGTATCTTACCTATGACGATGGTACAGACACGCGCTATGAGTTGGTGGATGGAGAATTAGTTGAGATGCCACCAGAAAGCCAGGAAAATAGCAATTTAGGAAGATTTTTATTCGTTGAACTACTAAAACATTTCCCATTTTATTTAGTTGCTTACAAGGATACAGAAATTGAGGTGGCGGGGCGACGGGCGAGATGTCGTTTACCTGACTTAATGATTCACACAGAAGAATCTTATGCTGCCCTTATCGGTGCTACTCGTGCTACCCTCACTCGTGATATGCCGCCGCCTGCGCTAGTGATTGAAATTGTTTCTCCGGGAACAGCAAACAGTGTTCGTGATTATCGCTACAAGCGGACGGAGTATGCTGCTAGGGAAATATTAGAGTATTGGATTGTTGACCCGCAAATGCAACAAATTACTATTTGTCAGTGGGTGGAGGGACAGTATGAGGATAAGGTATTTACAGGTGCTACTTGCATGGAATCAGTGGTAATTCCTGAATGGGTACTAACAGTAGAGCAGGTATTTAATAGCGCAAAGCGACCAGGATTACCAGGTGAATAGAAAGTGGAATCGCGTTTTTCATTCTTCCTGTTTTCCCAAATAAACCTCAATAACACGAGAGTCATTTTGCACTTCCTCAAAATTACCTTCGCACAACACCGAACCTTCATGTAGCACTGTTACTTTCTTAGCAATTTGACGTACAAATTCCATATCGTGTTCAATTACTAAAATTGAATGACTTTGTGCTAATGCTAAAAGTAATTCACCAATGTTATAGGTTTCTTCATCTGTTAAACCCGCAACTGGTTCATCAACTAGTAATAAATCAGGTGACTGTGCTACTAACATCCCAATTTCTAAACGTTGCTTTTCTCCGTGAGAAAGTAAACCTGCTCTGATATCGGCTTTTGGCGTTAAACCAATGGTTTCTAATAATCCTTTAATATTATTTTTTTCAATAGCATTAGAATGTTCAAACAAAGTAGAAAAGACATTTTTTTTCTTGTTACTGGTAATTTCTAGATTTTCACGGGGCGTTAAATTTAGGTAAATTCGGGGTGTTTGAAACTTGCGTCCAATTCCCAATCGGGCAATTTTATATTCAGGTAAAGAACGTAGGTTTCTTCCTTTAAATAAAACTCGCCCTACTGTTGGCTGAACTTTCCCGGTAATTACATCCAGAAATGTTGTCTTTCCCGCACCATTAGGGCCAATTACTACTCGTAATTCACCCATATCCATACTAAAGTTAAGCTGGTTTAAAGCCTTAAAACCATCAAAACTAACAGTTACATTTTCAGTTTCCAATATTTTCGCGTTCATGTTGCACTTCGGGGTCTTCTTCCAAGGTGGGATATGTGGAAATTTCTTGACGGCGGTGGAAAAGAGAAATATTCTGGCTACGCAACCATCCCACGATACCGTCAGGAAGCACTGTGACGACTATCAAAAATAATGCGCCTTGGAAAAATAGCCAGATTTCAGCAAATTGTTCACTTAAAAAAGTGCGGGCATAATTGACTAACAAAGTTCCGACAATTGCGCCAATTAAAGTAGCGCGTCCGCCTACCGCTACCCAAATCACCATTTCAATGGAAAAGGCAATATCCATTGCTCTGGGTGAGACTGAACCACTTTGAATGGTGTAGAATGCTCCTGCTATACCTGCGATCGCACCTGAAACTGCAAACACCAACACCTTAAAATCTGTAGGGTCATAGCCAGAAAATCTTACCCGACTTTCATCATCACGAATCGCTATCAACAATCTCCCAAAGCGTCCAGTTGTCAACCAGCGACAAATCCCGTAGGTGGCTGCGAGAAACACTACCGTCAGCGTGTAGAAAACAAACTGCGTTTTGGCATCGCTGACCGTTGCCCCAAACAAAGTTGTAAAATCTATCAGTCCGTTTGTACCGTTGAAAAATTGTTGTTGACCGTTAAAGAAGTTGAAAAATACAATAGTTCCCGCTTGAGTCAAGATAGAAAAATAAACACCCTTGAGGCGATTTCGGAAAACTAAATATCCCAATAATCCCGCCAATAACCCTGGAATTAGTACCACAAAAGCTATTGTCAAAGGAAAAGAATAAAAAGGTTGCCAAAAGGCGGGAAGTTCAGTAACCCCATAAAGTCCCATAAAGTCAGGCAATTCACCAGTCGGGACTTGAAGTTTTAGGTACATTGCGATCGCATATCCACCCAAACCAAAGAAAATACCATGTCCCAAACTCAATAAACCAGTATACCCCCAAATCAAATCGATACCCAAAGCCACGATCGCCAGTGACAAAAATCGCCCCAACAAATTTAGGCGAAACTCCGAAAGCACCAGTGGCATAACAATTATAAGGAAGAGTGCGATCGCAATCACCACCCCCACCTCAATTAATAACCCTCCTCCCCTCTTTCTCATTCTCTGCGTCCTCTGCGTCTCTGCGGTTCGTTAAACATCAACAGTACGTCCCTTCTGCGGAAAAATCCCCCAAGGCTTCCACTGTAAAAACACAATAATCAGCGCAAATACCAACACCTTAGCCATACTCGTCGTTGCAAAAAAAGTAAACAAATCAGCCAAAGGCTTAACAGGACTCAACAACAAAGCCAAAGTCCCAGAACCAATTAAAAAATTAGCCGTACCAATACCCAAAGCAGCCACAATCGTCCCGGCTAAATTCCCCACACCCCCAACCACAACAACCATAAAAGTATCAATAATATAGTTTTGTCCCGTATTTGGCCCCACAGAACCAAGCAAACTAATCGCACATCCAGCCACACCAGCCAAACCAGAACCCAATGCAAAAGTAATCGCATCAACCTTTTGAGTTGGGATACCCAAACAAGCACTCATACTCCGGTTTTGCGTCACCGCCCGAATTCTTAAACCCCAGCTAGAACGCTGTAAAAATAAATAAATTCCCGACACACAGATTATTGTTAAAGCAATAATAAATAACCTAGCAAAGGGAAATTGCACACCACCCAAAGATATCCCCGCTTGTAACCAAGTAGGCGCTGTTACATCCACATTTTGAGCGCCAAACCAAGGTTGAGTTACTGCTAGCTGATAAGTTTGACTCAATAAATTGCCTGTTGTGATTGTCACTCCCAGCGATAGTAAAAATATTACCGCCACAATCCAGTTACGAACTCTTCCCAAATCAGTGCGAGAATTTAAAATCCATAAACCTCCAAAAAATAACAGAGAAAATAAGCCTATACCAATTATCAATAACCAATTCACGCTGCGAACAAACTGTTGAAAAATCAAACTTACTCCCCAAGTTGCCAAAAGAGTTTCTAGAGGTCGTCCATAGAGATAACGAATCACGCCTTTTTCTAGAATTAATCCCACAGTAGCCGTGAAAATAAAAGCGATAATCAAAGCCAAAAATATATAGACTTCAAACCATACTCCACCCAATTGCTTGCAGACATTTTGTACAACATAAGTTGTATAAGCCCCAAACATCATCAACTCACCATGTGCCATATTAATGACACCCATCAATCCAAAAATAATTGCTAATCCTAATGCAGCAATTAATAATACAGCACCAATACTAATGCCATTGAATACAGCTTCTAAAAATCCTGCTAACACTTTTTTTCCTACATATTAACTTCTTGTTATTAGAGGATGTTTGAAAAGTTTTCTTCTCAGTAATAAAACATTCTAGATCTCCCTAAATCCCCCTTAAGAAGGGGGACTTTGATCCGGGTTCCCCCCCTTTTTAAGGGGGGTTAGGGGGGGATCAACAAGTGCTAAAATCACAGCCAAGGACTTTTTAAACAACCTCTAAGAAGGTGGGTTATGGCTTTATCCTTTGTTGCTTGTAACTATTAAACAATGACAAATGACAAATGACTAATGACTAATGACAATTATTTAAACTTTCTTGTACTTACCACCCTTCGCTGGGTCAGTCCAATCACAAGCAAATCCTTTAGTCTCTTTTACAAATTGATTCCAAGGAACTGGCTCAACTGGTGCAGGAGTAGCATAGACAATATCAAACAAACCATCTTGCCTAACTTGACCAATCCGCACAATTTTAGAGATGTGATGATTGGCATCCATTGTCACTTTACCTTCAGGCGCATCTAGAGTTTGACCGTAAGCCGCAGCACTGACTTTAGCTATGTCTGTAGTCCCAGCTTTTTGTACTGCTTGCTTCCACAAATAAACTGCAATATATGCCGCTTCCATTGGGTCATTTGTCACGCGATTTTCACCATACTCTTTCTTGAAAGCGGCAACAAACTTTTTGTTAGCAGGTGTGTCTACTGTTTGGAAATAGTTCCAAGCAGCGTAATGACCTTTGAGATACTCTACGCCAATTGCTTTGACTTCTTCTTCGGCAATACTGACAGACATAGAGGGATATTTATCTGGTGTCAATCCAGCCCCTTTTAATTGTTTGAAGAAAGCAACATTACTATCACCATTCAGGGTGTTATAAATCACGCCACCATTGGGCAAATTTTGTTTGATTTTCGTAATGATAGGCGTAACTTCTGTATTGCCAAGAGGTAAATAATCTTCACCAACTGTTTTTCCGCCTAAAGCTTCTAATTGGGCTTTAATAATTGTGTTAGCAGTGCGGGGAAAAACATAGTCAGAGCCAACTAAAAAGAATTCTTTGCCCTTATTTTTTAACAGCCAATCAACAGATGGTTCAATTTGTTGATTTGGTGCTGCACCAGTGTAGAAAATATTTTTAGAACACTCTTGTCCTTCATACTGCACAGGATACCAGAGCATATGATTTTTGCTCTCGAATACTGGCTTGACATTTTTACGACTAGCAGAAGTCCAACAACCAAAAACTACAGCGACTTTATCTTGATCTATTAGCTTAGTTGCCTTTTCTCTAAAAGTATCCCAGTTAGAAGCACCATCTTCGGTAATTGCTTCAATTTGTTTACCTAAGACACCACCAGCAGCGTTGATTTCTTTAATTGCTAATTTTTCAGCATCAACAACACTTTTTTCACTAATAGACATCGTACCACTCAGAGAGTGCAAAATACCTACTTTGATGGTGTCACCAGCTGTAGCAGCAGCTGGTGAAGCAGTAGGAGGTGCGACTGTACTCTCTGTAGTGGTTGGGGAATTATTCGCACAAGCTTTTAGAAAAAAACTGCTTCCGAAAGTTAGAGAACTGTAGATCAAAAACTTACGTCTGTTAAATTGTCTTCTCATAATCTTTATGAATTTTCCTCTTGATGAATCAACTAACTTAATAGAAAGCTGACAATATCAAACTTTAAAGTGTGATGATAGTGCGATAGTTTACTAGTAAAAAGTTATCTTGGATACCAAACGCCTGATTTTTGTTACAAAAAAATAACTTTGCAATATTAATATTTGTAATGAGTAATACCCAATGACAAAATCGGCGTTGCTGAATTCAGGTATGAAAATGATTTTGCGTGATTTCAAAACCCTTGTAGAGAGGTTGCATTGCAACCTCTCTACACCAAGATTCATATATCTAATCAGCAACGCGACAAAATCACATCCCAGAACCAATGTGGATGCGATCTTCAACTTCGGCAAACTTATCTTGTGCCTGCTGCTCAGTAGTCAATAGTGAAACGACAATTGCCACAATAAACGCTAGGGGAATAGTAACTAATCCCGGATTTTTCAGTGGGAAAGGTGCAGAAGCGTGCTTGAGAATTGTCACCTGAATAGTAGGTGATAAATAAATCAGCAGTAACGAGGAGAAAGTACCGACTAACATACTTGCAACTGCCCCGCTAGTGGTAAAGCGCCGCCAAAGCATTGATAATAGTAACGCTGGAAAGTTGGCACTAGCTGCGATCGCAAATGCTAAACCCACCATATAAGCGACGTTTTGTCCTTTAAACAAGATACCCAAAAATATCGCCACTAACCCCAAAATCATTGTCGCACCGCGAGCTACCTTCAGTTGTTCTGACTCGTCAGCATGACCCGATCGCACCACGTTCACCCACAAATCATGAGACAGTGCAGCCGCTCCTGAAAGTGTCAAACCCGCTACAACCGCCAAAATCGTTGCAAAGGAAACAGCAGAAATAAAGCCTAAGAAAGCATCACCACCGAGAAATTCTGCCAACATCGGTGCAGCCATGTTACCACCAGTCCCAACTTGCTTGATGGCATCTTGCCCTACTAGCACCATCGCTCCAAAGCCCAGGATGAAGGTAAGGAGATAAAAAACGCCAATAATAGCTGTAGCATAAGTAACAGAGACCCGTGCCGCTTTAGCGTCCGGTACTGTGTAGAAACGCATCAGGATGTGGGGTAATCCAGCAGTGCCGAACATCAACGACATTCCCAAGGAGATGGCATCAAAGGGATCGGAAACCTGTTTACCTGGAGCTAATACACCTGTATATTTATCTGCGGCCGCAGCGAAAAGAGCAAGTGGGTTAAAACCAAATCGTGCCAATACCAAAATAGCTAGCAAGATGGTTCCGCCGAGCAACAGAACTGCTTTAATAATTTGTACCCAAGTCGTGGCAATCATCCCGCCAAAAATCACATAGGCCATCATCACACAACCGACGATGACCACGGCTAATTCATAATCAAAGCCAAACAGTAGTTTAATTAGCTCCCCAGCCCCTACCATCTGGGCAATTAAGTAAAAGCTAATCACTGCCAGCGTTCCAATCGCAGATGCAATGCGGACTGGCTTTTGCTGTAAGCGATAAGCCACTACATCGGCAAAAGTGTATTTGCCTAAGTTACGTAGTGGTTCCGCAATCAAAAACATCACAATTGGCCAGCCCACCAGGAAGCCAATAGAATAAATTAAGCCGTCAAAGCCGTTGAGTGCCACCAGTCCAGCGATACCTAAAAAGCTAGCTGCACTCATAAAGTCTCCTGCTAGGGCTAGCCCATTTTGGAAACCACTGATTTTACCGCCGGCTGTATAGAAGTGGGCGGTATTTTTGGTAAGCTTTGCTGCCCAATAGGTAATGCCTAGAGAACTGACAACAAACAGAAAGAAGAAAGCGATCGCCAACGGGTTAAACTTACCAAGACTGGTAATATCCGCCGCTAATGGCAGATCCAACCACACACTATTCATGCTTTTTTGGTTTAGTATTTTGGATTTTGACTAGAATTTGCTAATAACTATTGGGCATTGGGAATTGGTCAATAATCAGTAGGTCATCTTCCCGTGCTTCCCCATTCCCCATTCCCAATTTTCACTTGCGTGTCAGCCTGGCGATTTGATCGTCGTAACTGCTATTTGCCCAACGCACGTAGATAAAAATTAATACCCATGCTGAGACAATTACCAGCGCCCCTAATAAAATTCCCAGGCTCAGGCCAGGAACTACTAATGACCCCAATAGAGGCTTATTGAATGCGATTAGCAAGATAAAGCCAAAGTAAATAAACATCATGGCTCCACTGAGAATCAGGGATACGCGCCAACGTTCAGCCGCGAGAGCCTGGAGAGCCTTTGTGCGATCGTCCATTGTCTTCCTTTAGGTTGAGAAGATTAGGTCAGATTGTCTCATTGAAGTTGATATATGCGTAATTTTCTTAAAGATTATTAGTAAATCTATTGCTATTTCAGGTAATAAAATTAACTTTGCAAAGTGATGTACCAAAATTACAAGGTAATAGCGGCTATGTTTTGAGCCAGAGACACATAAAACTATGAGATGCAGTTAGATACAAATAAAGCTGAATCTATCTGTAATTTGTAATTTTACTTTTTTAAGTCTTTTATTATACATCAAGCTTTTAGGCTTGAGTCAATGTAAGTTTTTTATATACTAAAAATTAAAATAAATACGTAGTTACTACTAGGTTTCAAAATTCTTGAAGTGTTATGAGATGTTTCTTTAAGGTATCAAATCAACTGAGATTAATAAAATTAGTAAATTTTCATTTATAGAATATACCAAAAATTACCGTAGCAGCTTAAGCAATTATTTGGATAAAATTTATACTAATTATGTCTTGTTACACAGATGGGCATCACCAAAATTTAGTAAATTATGTTTATCCAAACACTCATCACAGAGCCGATTCATTTTTTCAGAATCGTTGTAATTGTCATATTCTCCATTACTTTGCATGAACTTGCACACGGCTTGGCTGCGATGAGTCAGGGAGATAATACTCCCCAACAAACTGGTCATCTGACACTCAATCCTGTAGTTCACATGGGTAAAGAATCAATCATCTTTCTTTGCCTCATGGGTATAGCTTGGGGACAAATGCCCGTCAACCCCTCTAAGTTTCGCTCTGGTAAGCTAGGCAATATTTTGGTATCCGCAGCAGGCCCATTGTCGAATCTGGCATTAGGCATTCTATTTACTGTGTTGCTCAAACTTTTTCATCTTTCAGGACTTTTGAGTGTCGAATTTCTTTATCTAGCGGCTCGGATCAATTTGACATTATTTCTGTTTAATCTGCTGCCAATTCCACCACTGGATGGCTTTCATGTTTTCAGTGAGATTTTTCCTCAGCTAAAGCCACTGCAATATACTCAATTCGGACTCTTTGCCATGATGCTTCTGTTCATAATCCCAGGTTTTGGGAGAGGAATTGGTAGCATTGCTGATTTATTTATCCGATCAACATTGACTATGTAGATAGCAAGTTTTTTAAGCAACACTATTGTAATGAGTCCTTCGTCTGCAAGTCCAATTTCTTCCGCGATTATAATTGCTATAACAATCCTAAATAAAAGTGCAGAAACAAGATCCCCAACTTCTTAGAGAAGTCGGGGATCTTCGGGTTATTGGTATATGCAATCTAATTGTCTATACCGACAGAAATAAGTTTGCTGTAATATTCAGTCTTGGTATAGATGCTGAGAATAGTATTACCAACTGCAAAAAAAGTGCCTTCTTGCTCATTTTTAGAAAATTGTAGATTTGGATATTTAGCAGCAGCTTCTTCAGCAGTCATGGGTTTTGCTTTTATTTCATCTGGCAATAGTCCAGTACAACCAATGTAAAATACCAAAGGGGAAATCTTATCTTGGTAGATATTTTCTACATATTTCTCTAGCTTGGTATTCGCTGCGCTCAAAGCTGCAACCATTTCTTCTTTGCTGATTTGCTTACCAGCTTGTTTCTCTTGAAATAACTGCACCAAAATATCAGCACCAACTTTCTTCAGAATATCTACAACTACGCCATTTTGCTCAAGCCCAAGAAAATCATCGAAAATTGGTTTCATAAACTCGTCAACTTTCGTAATCTTGGTACGTGATGAAAGTAACCTGTGCCTAACAGCGAGATTTTCATTAAATACCATCTCAAAATTCGGCTTAATGATAATTTCTCCAGTTTCTTTATCATAAAGACGATACATTCTATTCAGAAACTTATTGGCAGAAGGGAACTTACTCAAGTTCAGAATATCTTGACTGCCGATGTCGATTTTATAGCTCAATCGGGAATCAAGAGTACCATTAACTAAAGCTTCGTGGATATTGGTGTATTCATTAGTTGTAGGGAAATTGATGTAAGTATTTTTGGAGAGATAGTGCTTTTTAAACTCATCTAACTGTGGCGCTATAAATATCTCTGACTCTTTTTTCAAGTAAGCAGAAATAATACTAGTAAGTACTTTAACTTCTGCGAGTTGATTGAATAGTCCATCAATACTACTGTAACAACGATCAGAAGCGACAAGCGGCAAGTTATCTAGCTGGATGGTATATTCAGCATGGAAGTCAAAATTTTCTGCATCTAACACACCCTTTTCTTTGAGCCAATCAAAAGCTTTTTTACTACTAATTTTGACTTGTAAAGACTTTATATTGATTTTCCCATCACTTACAATAGTGTAGTTATTAAAGCTATTGAGGTCATTCACCAGCAAACCTGCTACCTCAAGAGTAGGGGTTTGATCTTCAGATTTGGTAAGTTTGACTTTACGTTTGATAAGCATATTGATAGTAGCGGTATTGCGGTTAAATTGAAATTCGCCTATACCAGCATACTCAGCATTATCTATATATTCTGTTTGCAACCAAGGTTGTAATAGTTCCCCTTTTTCGTCTCTCACACCTTTAACGCGCTTGATACCTGTTCTTTGATAATTTTCTTGCAGGTGCTTGATATTAATGATGATATTGTTGCGATATTCTGCAAAAAAATTGATGAGTTCTGGCAGAGAAATTTGATTATTGCTCATATTTTCACCTTCCATGTAAAGGTCAATAAGTCTGTTAAAGCCACGGTTTCTAATAAGTTCTTCCAACCGTGAAAACTTGAAGGACAAATACACAATAAATTTATGCCAAATAAAGACAAGGAGATTTTGCCCCTCATTCAAGGTAAGGGAAATTTTGGCCTCAGTGTACTAACTACTATGGGGATTCAGTTATGACAAACTTTGGACATTTCCTTTCAGACTTAGCGTTACATACTCACCAGAGATTCATGCTTTTATAGTACAATTGTATCATAAAAATGTCAATTTGTGCAGGCGAGTCGATCCCTAGAATGAGGTGTTATGGGGTTAATGCCAGAATTGATGCCTTTAGGCTCCGGGTTTGAAATAATCAAAAAGGCGATCGCCTGAATCTGCGCGAATCAATGCTACAACTACATCTGGTAAGGCAGCTAAACTGGGGTAAACCAAATAACGCGGTTCCCAACTGGGGCGGAACTTGTCTTTGTAGGCGTGTAGCCCCTTGAAGTTGTAGAAGCGATTCAAATGCTCGTAAAGATAGTGCAAGACTCTCTCCAAGCGGCGTGATTCTGGGTTGTCTCCAACTCCCGCAAGGGCAGAAAGACCGAAATTAAAGCTGTCGTAACCACAGTCTTTAAAATGCTGAAGCAGAGAAATAAATAGAAAGTCCATCGTCCCATTCTCAAGAGATGAGCGATGTCGCATCATGTCAATAGTCGCTTCGTTGAGTTGGTACTCCCGGAGAATGTTGGCAAAGGCGCTGATGTTACCTTCAGGAGTATGCACCACAGCAATCTCGCACTCTCGCAGATAAGCTTCGTCAAACCAACCCAAAGAAAATTGTTTTTCTGAACCTTGTACCATCTTTAGCCATTCATCACTCACAGGTTTGAGGAGGTGCAACAAAGCATCAGTAATGGGTGGTTGGTAAAATTCGATTCGGTATCCTAGTTTAGTTAAACGACTGATTGATGGTCTAAAGTTTTTACCGGCTTTACCTTGTAATGTAAAACTTTTTAGGTCAACGATCGCTTCTTCTCCAATCTTGAGTACCTTAAATCCCAATGATTTGTAAAGCTCAACATCATCGGGCAAAGTTTGGTAAAAGCCTGGATACCAATCATTGCGTTGGCAAAACTGCCAGAAAGAAACTATTGTCTCTTGGCGGTCTTCAATGGGGCCTATGGGATCTCCTAATGCGATCGCACCCCTGCCTTTGGGAACATAAGCTATTACACTATTACCAGTAGGGCTAAAATAATAACTTTTGTCATTTAAGAGTGCGATCGCTGCTAAAGAAGAATGCCCATATTGCTCGACTATTTCTTTAGCTCTTTGGCGCTCTTTTGGTGTTGCTAGATTACGCCAAAATACAGGTTGCAATAACATTACTATTGCATAGGTAATAGTAACTGCGGCAATAATATAGATAGAATTAGCAAAAAATTCTCCAAATCGGCTCTTTGGTTGCAGTCCCCAATTATCCTCAGTGAAGAACATCGCTAAAGTCTGAAGTACAGCTTCACGCCAATTAAAATTTTCAGAAAATTTGCCGTCTAATAAGTAAAATCCAATAGTTCCGTATGCCAGGGTAAATAATAAAGCACCTATCAGCACTCTAACTCCCCGTGCAATTGAAGGACGATCTGATTGTGCCGTGAAAAAATGGCGCATTAAGATTAATTGCACCAGTAAAACTCCAGAGAGAAGACTTTCTTCATAGTCCAATCCCTTGAGCAAATGGCTGAAGATGGAAATTACTAATAAAGCAATGGTCAGTAACCAAGCAATTCTTTTTCTGCGTAATAAATTAGTAGCAAGTGCAAGTAAAACAAACCCAGTCAGCGCTGCAAATATATGACCCGTGGCACGAATTTCAAATGGCAAAAATTCCTTTAACCAGTGATTCCGCCCATACAAGTTAGGTGTCACTGCTGACAACAAATTCACTACTCCCACTAAACCAGTTAGGAAAGCTGCACTCCAAAGTCCAATTTGAGTTTTTAAATTATTAGTCATTTGTCATTTGTCATTTGTCATTGGTTTTAGTGTTAAGAGGATGTTTGAAAAGTATTCGCTGTGACTTTAGGCACTTTTAGATCCCCCCTAACCCCCCTTAAAAAGGGGGGAAAACTTCTTAAAGTCCCCCTTTTTAAGGGGGATTTAGGGGGATCAAACCACATTTTGCACCTGGCACAGAGATGTGTGTACACCGTAGCTTAAAAAGGGGGGGAACTGGAGTCAAAGTCCCCCTTCTTAAGGGGGATTTAGGGGGATCTAGAACATTTTGCTACCGAGAAGAGGACTTTTCAAACATCCTCTAAAACTCTTAACTCCTAACTTTTAACTCCTAACTTTTTAAATTGTTCGCCTACATACGAGAGCGAATCTTTAAGGTGTTTATGGAAGTAGTTCCAGCCTATATCAGCACCAGACAAACCATGACCTCCTGGAAACGCATAAAATACGTGATCAATGCCTAATTTATTTAAGGTTTCGTTGAAGGCTTTAGTAGAAGCCAATAAATTAGTATCGTTCAAACCCGCATCTAAGTAAATATGCAATCGCTTCCTATCTTGAGGCGATAGCTGTTGTACGATTTGTTGGGGACTATTTTGTGAACCGCTATTATCGGTAAAATAACCGCTATGGCTAAACAGAATGTGGAAGTTGTTAAGATAGCGTAACCCTATATTAAATGCTCCCCATCCACCAGAAGATAGACCTCCCAGCGCCCAAAACTGGGGTTTTTCTAAAGTGCGGTAGCGAGACTTGATAACTTGCACTAACTCAGAACCAATCAAAGTCCCGATTTTGCCATTCGGCCCATCAAAGTAATCAGGATCGTAGAAAGGACTGGAACCACGATTATCATTACCGTCAGGTGTAATCACAATTGATGGCGGTAATTTTCCAGTTTGATAAAGTTGATGAAGTACATCTAAGACGGCATACTTGTCAGCATAAGCACGAGCATCATCATGACCACCGTGTAATAAGAATATCACCGGGTAGCGCTTTTGCTGATTTTTATCATAATCAGGAGGCAAAATCACGCCATACTTGCGGACTGCACCCATCGCTTGGGAGTTAAAGGTTGCTAATTGAAACTTTAGCCCAGTCTTTGCCACTTTTTGGGGTGGGTCTAATTGCGGCGCACCTAATATAAATACATAATAATAGCCAGCAGTAGTGAGGAGTGCGATCGCTCCTAGTAAACTAATTAACAATTTAGAAATTTTCATATTTTTTTAGGGTTAGAAAAATCACCTCCGTTCAAACTTACTATAGTGAATCTGCTTAAGAATGGCAGTAGAGTTTTCCACAGTGATATTTAAATATCAACGGATTTACAAAATAGTATTATTTATCCTGGCGATCGCTAAGGATTTTTATTATTCCCACCTACATTACGAGCCATACTTGCCATTTCAGCAGATTTAAATTGTTCACCCACAAATGTCAAAGAATCGGCTAAATGTTCCCGCCAGTATTGCCAAGTGTGACTGCCAGGAAATTGACGAAACAGATTATAAATTTTTAGGTTATTTAGTACTTTAGAGAAATTTTTAGCTTCATCGATTTCTTCAATATCTGCTTTGCCTGAATCTAAGTAAATCCGCAATCTTTGTTTAGCTGGTGTGGGAATACTTTTGATATAAATTATCGGGCTATTTGTTGGGCCGCTTTTATCTTGAAAATAACCACTATGACTAAATAAAATTGAGAAATGATTTACATTGTGTAACCCCACATTCATTGCACCCCAAGCACCAGAAGATAAACCCCCTATTGCCCAAAAATCTGGATTAGTTAGTGTCCGATAACGGCTTTGCACAACTTTTACTAACTCATCACCCACGGCTGTGGAGACTTTACCGTTAGGGCCATCAATATATTCGGGATCTCGGTAGGGACTAGAACCACGTTTGTCGTTGCCATCTGGTGTAATAATAATGCTAGGTGGCAGCTTACCTGTAGTATAAAGTTGTTCCACTGTCTTGAGAGCTTCTCCCTTATTCTGAATAAACCAATCACTGGGATTACCATGTCCGCCGTGGAGGAGAAAAATTACAGGATATCTTTGTTTTGGGTTTTGTTCATAGCCAGGGGGTAAAGAAACGCCATAAGTGCGATTTGCACCCATTAATTGACTATCGTAGGTTGCAATTTTGTAGGTTAAATGAGTAGCTGAGTCGCCAGTATTAGACTTGGTTGGAAGAACGGAAGGAGTTGTTTTTAAATCTTGCTGTAGAGGTGGTTTTGCTACAACATTTTGGGATAAATTACAGCTAACTAGGGTTAATGCTGAAACTAGCAAGATAATTTTTGATTGTTTGTAGTTCATCTTTGCAGGTCATTGGACAGTCTGTGCTGGCAATTATTAAGTTTACGCAAGTAAGTTGTCAATGTTGTGTCAAGAGGATGTAAACTTTGCGACTTGTTGTAAGTTAAAAGTCAAAAGTTAAGATAAGTTTCTTCACGATGCTTAAAAAACTGCAACTGAATTTCAGCGCACTGTTTGGCTTGTCATTGCTGGTGCTTTCTTTGTGGGCGATCGCTAACGAACTGCATGAGTATAATTATCGTGACATCCTCAACTCTCTAGCTGCTATCCCCAAAAGCCGCTTAAGCTGGGCAATTTGGCTGACGATTTTGGGCTATCTAGTGATGATTGGGTACGATATTTTGGGTTTTAGTTACATCAATCGTTCCCTAAACTGGAACAAGATTGCTTTAACCAGCTTTATTAGCTCTGCGTTTAGTAATACTATAGGTTTTGCTTTGCTGACTGGCAGTGCTATCCGTTATCGATTTTATGCTACTTGGGGAGTGCCAGCAGTTGCGATCGCTCAAGTAATTGCTTTCGCCAATTTTACTTTTTGGTTGGGGATGTTTGCCGTTGCAGGTTGCTTATTCCTCATCAACCCCCTCAAAATTCCTACTCAATTACATTTACCTTTGGCAACTGTGCGTCCCATCGGCGTGATTTTTCTCCTATTGGTGGCTAGTTATTTGCTAGGAAGTATTTTTATTAAACAACCGTTAATAATTCGTGGGCATGAATTTCGATTTCCTTCTTTTAAGATATCTCTTATTCAGATAGTAATTTCTAGTCTTGATTGGATTTTGGCAGCAGCAATTCTTTATGTAGTGCTTCCCACTAATATATCTTTGTCTTATCTGGATTTTTTGGGTATCTATTTGCTAGCGATGTTTGCAGGTGTTGTTAGTAATGTTCCTGGTGGTTTAGGTGTATTTGAAACTATAATTTTGCTGATTCTATCATCCCAAGTTTCGGCGGCGGCAATTTTGGGGTCAATGTTAGCTTATCGGGGAATCTATTATTTCTTACCTTTTCTAGTAGCATCGGGTTTGCTAGGAATTTATGAAATTAGATTTAGAACTCGTAATTTAAAGAATATTAATAAGATGTAAATTGTAGTTTCAGTATTAATACTAAGAATTAGATCCCCGACTTATTTAAGAAGTCGGGGATCTGAACCCTTCGAGTAAGAGGTTGTTTGAAAAGTGTTTTGCTGTCAGTTTAGGCACTTTTGATCCCCCCTAGCCCCCCTTAAAAAGGGGGGAACCGGAATCAAAGTTCCCCTTTTTAAGGGGGATTTAGAGGGGATCTAAAACTATTTGATACCGATAAAAAGACTTTTAAAACATCCTCAAGTAAAATTTATAAAATTTCTTAATTTTAAACACGATATCTTCATAACTAGCAGCGAAAATTCATAATTTTTGCTGAGGCGATCGCTAATTTGATTCCATCACAATAGTAACAGCTTATGGAAATTTTTAATTAGATTTCCATAAATCCTAATCAACATTCCGTTTTACTGTTTGAGGATAGAATCATGAAAAATAAAGTATTGTTTGGTGCTATATTCATGGCAACTTGGGTAGGCACATTGATTCCCAGTGCTTTTGCTGCTTCACCCTGTTCTGTAGGACAAAAGGCTGAGGTTTTTTGGAAGGAAAAATGGTATCCAGCAACAGTACTTAAGGTTAATGATGATAATTGCTATATTACTTATGAAGGTTATGATAGTTCCTGGAATGAATGGGTTGGTGCTGAACGCTTCCGGGCATCATTTGAAGTTGGAGATGCAGTAAGAATTTTGTGGAAGCGGAAATGGTATAAAGGGCAGGTTTTAGAAGTTAGTAACGATCTTTATAAAATTACTTATGATGGCTACGATAGCTCTTGGGATGAGTGGGTTGAACCTTCCAGAGTAAGCAGATAGAGAATATTTCACTATTTATAAATTTAAAGGGACGATTTCACTTGTTGGAGTCGTCCCTTTAATTTAAAAGGGCTGTTAAACTGAGAACCATAGGTAAAATCTCGTATATTTTGGCAAACTTATGGAGCCAGTATCGCTGACAGCAGCTGCGATCGCAACCTTGGTCATCACCAAAGCCTTTGAAAAAACTGGGGAAGTCCTGGGTGAAAAGGTTTTAGAACAAGGCGGTAAATTATTCTTACTGCTGAAATGTAAAGCACCTAATACGGCGAATGCTATAGAACTGGCTCAAACGCAACCGCTAGATTATGGTCAAGCTTCTTTGGTTGAGCAGGTAGAAGAAGCGGCAAAAAAAGACCCTGAAATTGGTCAAGCTGTTGAGGCGGTGGCGGATACTGTTAAATCTCAACCTTCTATTATCCAGAATTTTACGAATACAGTTGATAAAAATTATGGCGGGAATGTCGGGAATGTTGCTAATGACAACCGCAATCAAACGTTTAATTTCTGACTACAGTCGCCTGAACGGGAACAGGTAAAGTTAAATCCCCCGACTGAAATACCGCAAAATTTGCCCCTGAGTGGGGTAGTGGAATTTGTTGGACGTGAAGAAGAATTGCAAAAACTCCACCAACTTTTGCAGGATAATAAACAAGTTGCGATCGCAGCGATCGCCGGTATGGGTGGAGTTGGTAAAACAGAACTCGCCTTACAATATGCCATCAAGCACCGCGAAACATATAACGGTGGGCTTTGCTGGTTGCTTGCAAAAACTGGAGATGTGGGCATTCAAGTTGTGCAGTTTGCCAGAACGCAGCTTGATTTAAAGCCGCCAGAAGATTTTGACATACTCGCCCAAGTGCAATATTGTTGGCGGCGTTGGCGTGAAGGTGATGTGCTGCTAGTGCTGGATGATGTCAGCGACTACGAGGAAGTCAAGCCTTACTTACAGGCGTTACCTTCTCGGTTTAAAGTGTTGATGACTACGCGCCAGAAGTTGGGACGCATCGCACAGTTATCTTTGGATGTGCTGCAACCAGAGGCGGCGCTGGAGTTATTAAAGTCTTTACTCAAAGAAACACCGGGGCGAATTGAAAAAGAATTAGCTTTAGCAAATCAGTTGTGTGAATGGCTGGGATATTTACCTTTGGGTGTGGAATTAGTGGGGCGATATTTGGCGCGGAAACAGGATTTATCTTTAGCAGAAATGTTGCGGCGGTTGGTGAACAAGCGATTAGATGAGCGTTCTCTGTCTAAATCTAAGTCGGAAGCTGACATGACAGCACAACGAGGTGTGTTAGCAGCCTTTGAGTTGAGTTGGCAAGAATTAGAAGACGACGATAAACAATTAGGCTGTTTATTGAGTTTATTTGCAGCCGCACCTATACCTTGGAAGTTGGTGGAACAGTGTTTACCAGAAGAAGAAGCCGAAGATTTAGAAGAAATTAGAGACGATCGCTTGTTGAATCTGCATTTAGTTCAGCGTAAAGGTGAGGCAATTTATCAACTGCATCCACTGCTACGGGAGTTTTTTCAATATAAGCTTACAGATTTAGATAAGGGAGAGGAATTAAAGCGATCGCTTTGCCGGGTAATGGTAGCAGTTGCCCAAGATATTCCTTACTCGTCCACCCTTGAGAAAATCACCGCCGTTTCTCCCGCTATTCCTCATATAGCTGAAGTAGGGAATCATCTCATTCAATACGTCAGCGACGATGATTTACTTTGGCCTTTCTACGGCAACGCTACATTTTATAATGGTCAAGGTTTATATAACCAAGCTTTACCCTGGTTTGAACAATGTCTAGGAGTCACTAAAAAACGTTTGGGTGAAGAACATCCAGATGTCGCAGCTAGTCTCAACAACCTAGCGGAACTCTACCGTTCCCAAGGCAGATACAGCGAAGCCGAACCCCTTTACATCCAAGCTTTGGCACTCACGCGCAAGCTGCTGGGTGAAGAACATCCATTTGTCGCACAAAGTCTCAACAACCTAGCGTTACTCTACTACTCCCAAGGCAGATACAGCGAAGCCGAACCCCTTTACATCCAAGCTTTGGCACTCA